>PHCU01000015.1 GCA_002842345.1 Betaproteobacteria bacterium HGW-Betaproteobacteria-12
GCAGCATGTAAAGACTTCCATCAAGGGAGAACAGCACCCCGAACCCGCCAGGGTGGAGGGACAACAACGACGGCGGGGCATGTACCCCGCCGTTTTCATGGGTCGATTCGGACCGTGCCGATTTTCGGCGCCTGGCGAAGAAACCAAATTTCCGCCAGCCGGTCTGTCCTTGTGTGCCTCTTCGCGAGTGCCGATGGGATCGACATGGACGAACTGTTGAGTCTGCTTTTTGCCGCCGCTGTCCAGTTCAGCGGACTGCCGGCCATCGACGGGCGGCCGCCGTTGCAGGCCATGCCCTACGGGGAAATGTTGCAGGAAATTTGCGCCGACCTGGAGGGTGAACGCCCCCGCCTGGAAGCCCAACACGATGGTTGCATCCGCTCACACCTGATGCAGCCTGCCGCCTGCGACGGGCTGGAATACGAGGCCGGCAAGTACGCGCGCTGCACGCACCAGAAAGGCTTGATGGCGGCCTACATCATCGAGCAGCGCAAGATCGTCTACCGCGACGAACTGGATCTGGGCAACGACATCGACAACTCCTTCATCGTCCATGAGTTCGTGCACGCCCTGCAGCAGTACCACTACGGTGATCGCATCTTCGACACCTGCCGCGGCGTCATGACCATGGAGCGCCAGGCGTACGCGGCCCAGCAGGCCTATCTGAAATCGCGCGGCCAGTTGCTGCGGGTCGGCGAGCGGCTGCGCTTCGTCGGCTGCGGCGACTTGCTGTGAGCGGGGAGCGCCGGGGCAGTTCCAACCCGCCCGTTTCGCTCGACGAAACGGGCGGGCTGAGCGGAACACGCCTCAGGCGGCGGCCGACAGTTCCTCTTGCTCCAGTACTTCCCAATTCCCCTGGCGGAGCGCCGCCAGCATCGGCGACAAATCCACCCGCTTCTTGACCAGGCCGGCAATCAGGTCGGCCTGGTCCGGGTAGCCGATCAGGATGGCGCCGACCAGCCGCCCCGAGGCGATGACCAGCTTGCGGTATTTGAAGACCTCCGGCTGTTCATCGACGATCTCCCGCTCGCCTTCGCCGCGGGCGCTGATGCTGCCGGCCGACAGCAGATCGATGCCGGTCACCTTGAGCATCGTCGATGGCACGTAGCCGGCATACTCGCGCTGGCCGCCGAGGGCATTGATCGCCGCCACTTCGCCCTGCTCGACGGCGACCGGCCACAGGCCGTGGCCGATGCCTTCATGCTCGGCGACGTCGCCGGCGGCATAAACGCCGGGCAGGTTGGTCTGCATCCGGTCATCGACCAGAATGCCGCGGCCGGTGGCAATGCCGCAGGCCTTGGCCAGATCGATATTGGGCTTGACCCCGGTACAGGCCAGGAAGATGTCGGCCGGCAGCTCGCCACCATCCTTGAGCACGACGCTGCGGACCCGGCCGCTGTCATCGCTGCCGAGCGTCGCCGCTTCGGCACTGGTGAGAATCTCGATCTCCTTGCTTTCGAGGTAGCGCTGCAGCAAGTGACTGCTGCGCGCGTCGAGTTGACGGTCGAGGATGTAGGGCGTGTTGGACAGCACCGCCACCTTCAGCCCCAGCTTTTGCAGTGCTTGGGCCGCTTCCAGCCCGAGCAGGCCGGCCCCGGCGACCACCGCCGTCCGGCAGCCATGGCGCTGGATGTAGTCGCGCAAGCCCATCGCCTCGTCCGCTTCGCGCAGCACGAAACTGCCGGGCGCCCCGAAACCTTCGATCGGCGGTACCCAGGCCGAGCTGCCATTGGCCAGGATCAGGCGGTCAAAGGCGATGTGCTCGTTGGTGGCCAGACGGACCTGGCGTTTAGCCATGTCGATGTCGAGCACGTGGGTGTTCAACCAGCTGGTGATGCGTTTCTCCTGATACCAGGAGTCCGGCAGCAGGTGCAGGCCGTTCATGCCGGAGCGCCCATTGATCAGGCGGGCAATGCCCATGCGGTTGTAGAGCGCATGATTTTCCCGGCTGACGACGTGGATTTCGCAGCCCGGATGGAGGCGACGGGCGTGTTCGGCGGCGGTAATGCCGGCGATGCCGTTGCCGATGACGACGACGCTGCGAATCGCCGGATCGCCGCTGGGCATCTTCTCGGCCGGTGTTGTTGCACTCGGCCGGGCCTGGCCGGCCGCCTGCGGCTTGAGTTCAACGACCACCGGGCCGACGCCACGCATGCGGGCCGAGCAGGCCATCCGGGTGTTGTCGGCACAGCCCAGGCGGTTCAGCGTGGCGCGTTCGTCGTCGCCAATTGGCGACAAATGCTCCATGCCGCTGGTCACCGCGATCGGATCGGCACCGCAGACACCCATCCGACAACCGGCCTCGATGTGCGCGTCGCAAGCCTCGATGGCGTCGAGCAGCGACTGGCCCTGACGCAGCGGCGTCGACTGGCCGTCCGGCTGGATGCACAACTCGGCCTTGGCGGACTTCTGCGCCGCCATGTTGCGCACCAGCGCCAGCTTCTCCTCGACCAGATCCTTGGCCACCGCCGGCGGCATGCCCGCCGGCGCCAGCAATTTCTTGCGCTCCGGGTAGAGCAGGGCGGCGAACTCCTTCAGGCTTTCGAGCATGATCGGCGTCAGCTTCTGCAGCCCATTTCGCGCCTGGCGCTCAAGATAGGCCAGGTACGTCCGCTCGCTGACCGTCGACCGCCACAGCCACAGCAGGCTGCCGGCCAGGACTACGCCGCGAATGGCCCAGGGCACCGCTTCGTGTACCGGAACGCCGAAGCTGGTCAGGGTGTTGGCCACCGTCGGCGCCGAGAACCAGTAGTAGATATTGATCGCCGCACTGGCAAAGACCAGGGGCGCGACATTGACCATGCTCTGCATCAGCATGTCGAGCACCTGGAACAGTGCCAGGCTGATCGCCATGTACAGCGACATCTGCAGCAGCATGTCCACCGGCGTCACCAGCGGCGGGCTGGGCACCAGGTAGAAGGCGAGCACGAAGCCCGGGAAGACGCCGGCAAAGAAGCGCCGGAAGCTGCGGTAACCGCGCTTGGCATCGTACTGGTCGGCCAGATAGGCGGTACCCGGGTTGAAGTCGTAGCAGTTCTTGGCGCAGCCGAGGCAGGGCTGGCAGTGGGTGTTGGCCACCTTGACGAAGGGCGTCTGGCCATACAGGCGCTGCACCGGCAACAAGGGGCAGACACTGCTGCACCAGCCGCTCTTGCCCTTGAACAGCAGACCGCCGACCAGGGCCGCCAGCATGGCGCCGCCGATCAGCAGCGCCGTGGCTTCACCGCTGGTGTTGAAGATGAACTTACGGCCGGTGACCAGCACGAAGAAGGCCGCCATCCCGATCGGGAATGCCAGGCCTTCGGACAGGGTCTTGTTGGTCGCCGCCCGGCTGATGCCGGCCAGGCGCGGCAGCTGATTGCTCGCCGCCAACGGACAGATATTGCGCCAGACGCCGGGGGCGATGAAAAACACCAGCGGCAGGATGGGTACCGCCAGTCCCCAGAATACCGGCAGGCCTATCGTCGGCTGGGTCCACAGCAGGTAGGCCATGGCCAGCGCCGAGATGACGCTGAGGGCGCGCAGGGTATGCCACAGGCCCTGCGGCAGAAAGCTGCGCAGCTGGGTGTAGTTCGGAAAAGGGTGGGGTTGCAGGGAAATCGTGCTGGTGCTCATCGCCGATCTCCTCGAAAATGCTTGGCAAAGGCCTCGATGCGAGGTTTGCCGATGGCCGATTTGGGTGCAGTGCGACTGTGCAGTTGGTTCATGGCAATGACTCCTTGGGACAATTTTGACTGGACAGCTATCGCAAGAGCAGTGCCAGGCCCCGCCGCATCTGGCTTGGCCGGAAAGCGCCCCCCAAACCTGGGGGAAAATCCGGCCAAGTTGTCTCCTTTACCTAACAGCGCATGGCATATGTTGTATAAGCCATTGAATTGACGTTATTTTAAGTTGTCGCAAATAGGCGACAGCGGAGCGCTGCCCGGCAGGACGTGTGGATTTCACAGGCTGGCGCGACCGTCATGAACAAGCAGTAGGGCGCCAACGAGCGCCCCGGCCAGGGACTTTCTCAGCCTACCTTGACGACTTCGACCGGATGCTCGTACACATCTTTGCGCTTGTCGTAGAGGGGAATCGTCGTGCCGCTGAGGCGATTGCTTTCGAGGTCGGCCAGATCCACGTCGGCGACGATGATCTGTTCGATGTTGGGCGTGCCTTCCGCGGCGATGCCATCGCGGGCGAAGGAAAAGTCCGACGGCGTGATGATGCTCGCCTGGCCGTAGTGCAGGCCGAGGCCTTCGACCGGCAGGTTGCCGACGGTGCTGGTCATCGCCACGAACACCTGGTTTTCGATGGCGCGCGCGTGGCAGCAATAGCGTACCCGCAGAAAACCCTGGCGGTCATCGGTGCACGAGGGCACGAACAGGATGTCGGCCCCCGCCTCGCAGACCATCCGCGCCAGCTCGGGAAATTCGATGTCGTAGCAGATCAGGATCGCGATCTTGCCGAAGGGGGTCTCGAACAGGCGTAACTGATCGCCGGCGTCGGTGTTCCACTTTTCCCGCTCCCAGCGCGTCCGGTGAATCTTGTCTTGCTCGAGGATCTGCCCGTTCGGCGCGAAATAATAGGCGGTATTGAGCAGCCGCCCGTCGTCGTGCAGGGTGGGATGGCTGCCGCCGATCAGGTGTATATGCCATTGCGTCGCGAGTTCCTGCATCAGGTCCTTGTAGCGCTTGGTGTAGTCGTGCATGTTGCGCACCGCGGCACGGATGTCGGTGGTGTCCATGAAGGACAGCAACTGGGTGGAGAAAATCTCGGGCAACAGCACGAACTGCGGTTTGTAGTCGCCGGCCGCCTTCATGATGAAGCGCACCTGATTCTCGAAGCCCGACCAGTCGTGAATCGTGCGCAGCAGGTATTGGACGGCGGCAATGCGGACGATCATAGTGCGATGTGCTCCGGGATGGTGACCGGGCGTTCCGGATGGTAGTCCGGGTTGAGCCAGACGATCAGCGAAGCGCAGCCGCAGGACGCGCGATCCTCGGGCAGGTAGTTTTCGATCACGCCGCAGTAGCTGAAGCCTTCCCGAAGCTGGAAGCTCAGGACCGGGTCGAGGAAGTCGCCCCAGACGACTTTTTGCGCGTAGAACTCGACGCTCATGTCCTGCGCATGGGCGCGGTAGCCCGGCAAGCGGCCGCAGGCGATGATGCGCTTGAGGTTCATTGCCCGGCACAGGGCGCGACGGCCGTTATATAAGAGGTGGCCGATGCCCTGACCCTGCAGCTCGGGATCGACGAACACTTCCGCGCCGTACAGCGTCCGGCCCAGCGGAGTGTGGTTGTCGAAAGTGCCGGCGCCGGTGATTTCCTTCCAGGTGTGCGATTCATTCCAGTCGTCCCACATCACGATCAGCGAACTGGCACCGCCCACCAGACCTTGCTCGCTCTCGGCGACGAGCTGCCCCTGCGGGAAGACCTCAAGCTGCTCGCGTACCTTGCGCCGGTTCCAGGCGGGAATGTCCGGATAAACGCGCGCCTGCAACCTGATCAGCTCCGGAATGTCCTCCGGGCGGGTATTGCGCACTTTGATGGCGGTCATTTGCGCTCTCCTTGTTCTCCGGGCTACCCGCCGTCCCGACGCTTGGGCAGCCGTTACGCGCCTGTTGAATAGGCCGCGGCCAGCGCGAAAAGTTCGATCCGGAACGGCGCCAAGGAGCACTGCCAGAAGCTGATGTAGCCCATCCGGACGTCCTGCCGCACCGCGATCAGGCGCCGCTCGCCGGCCCGGTCAGTGCGCCTGCGGCCGGCGCCCACCGGCTATCGCCCGCGGCGGCGCTCAGGTGGGCGGTGGTTTGCCGCTGCCAGCGGTCTTCGCCGAGCTCGCCGCCGGCGAGCAGCCAGCCGTAAGCCAGTGCCAGCAGGTCGGCAATGCCGCCCATCGTCAGGTTCAGCCGGACATAGGCGCGGTTGGTCGCCGTGAGAAAGGCCGGGTAGTCGTCGCCGGCGGCGATCAGGCGTTCCAGGCGGCGGCCGTCGCGGCGGACGCGGGCCAGTCCGGTGCGGCCGCCACGATGCAGGGTCGTGCTGTCATCGACGGTCTGCATCAGGCGCGCCAGCATGGCGAACGAGGCCGTGGCGAAACTGCCGCCCTGCGCCCGGCAGGCCCGGAAGGCCGGCAGCGCCGTGTCGAACAGCGCCGGCAGGCCGCGGCTGGCCTCGTGCACGATGCCGCCGGCGCCATAGCGCAGCCGGACGTAGCCGCCATGGCTGGCCGGCGGCGGGCTGGTGGCGAAGAACTCGCTGGCGAGGGCCGCCAGGGTCCGGCGGACCGTCGCTTCGTCCGACGAGTCGGCATGGTGGCGGGCGATCAGCAGCATGCCGGCGAGGAAGATGTAGCCCTTGTGGGTATTGGTCCCCAGCTCGCCGAACATCCGCTGCTCGGCGGCGATGGCGATGTCCCGTTGCCGGGCGAAGGCATCGCCGGCGCTCAGCGAGACGACGAGGTCGGCGAGGTAGTCGGCGACGATGCCGATCGACTGTTCCATGATGCCCAGCGACAAATCGGGATGCGCCCCGCGATCGGCCCGATCGACCAGCCCCGGCTTCGGCGTCAGGTAGAGTTCCAGCGCCGCGCCCCGGGCCAGGGCGGTGGCCAGGTGCTCAAGGGGCAGGGCGCGTAAGCAGTTCATGGGCCTGGGCGATGACGCTGGCCGGCGGGTGGCGTTTGCTGCGCATGCAATCGACCGCCGGCTGGCCGCACAGCAGGCAGCGCCGCGGCGGCAGGCCGAGGGCGGCGCGGCCGACCTGGCCGCGGCGCGGCGCATAGATGTCGAGGTCGACCAGCCGGGCGGCGGGATGGCTTTCCTCGATGCCGACGCACAGCCGCTTGGCGGCGAGCGGCTCGACGTCGAGCGCGCGCAGCGCGTAGTGGCCGAGCGCGTCGCGCTCGCGGCTGAGCAGCAGCGAGCCGGGAAAACTTTCGGCGATGCGCTCGAAGGTGCAGCGAAACAACAGCCGGGCGCCTGGCGGCGACTTGTCCGGCCCGGGCAGGTTCAGCGAGATGAACAGCAGCGCCGGCCGGCCGGCGGCCAGGGCGCGCTCCAGCAGCTCCTGGCGCGCGTCGCGCGCCGCCAACAGCTCACTGGCGGACTTGACGGACGACATCGATGATCGAGCCATCGCGGTATTCGATCAGGCCGACGATCTTGTCGTCGAACTCGATCGGCCGAGGCACGCCGGTGATCGAGTAAATCTCGTCGCGCAGCTGGCGGATGTCCTTGACCGGCGCCCGCATGCGGATCAACTCTGCCTTCAGCTCCGGCAGCCGGTCGTTGACCGCGATGCCGCGCTCGGTGACGACGACGCCGACCGTCTCGCCCGGCGTCGTGATGGTCGTCACGGCGTCGCGGACGATCGGCAGCCGGCCGCGAATCGACGGCGCGACGACGATCGACAGCCGGGCGCCGGCGGCGACGTCGCAATGGCCGCCGGTGTTGTGCAGCAGGTAGCCCATCGACTCGGTATTGACGTTGACGTTGAAATCGACGTCGACCTCGGTGGCGCTGAGGATCGCGCAATCGAGGCGGTTCACCACCGAGCCGCAGTTGAACGGGTTGGCGTAGGTGCCGGCCGTCATTTCCTGGTGCCGGCGATTACGGCCGATCGACTCGACCGCCTTCAGGTCGAAGCACTGGACGTCGAACAGCGCCTCGAACAGGCCTTCTTCCAGCATGTCGACGAAATAGCCGGTGATGCCGCCGCAGCCGAAGCTGCCCTTGACCTGGCCCTGGCGCATCATGTCGCGGACCAGTTCGGCGACGGCCAGCGAAATGCCGCCGGTGCCGGTCTGGAAGGAGAAGCCGTCCTTCACGTAGCCCGAAGCGCGGATCACCATCGCCGCGTACTTGGCGATCTGCAGGCCGACCGGGTCGGTGGTGACGCGCGTCGTCGAGGAAACGATTTTCTTCGGGTCGCCGAGGCAGGGCACCTGGGCAACCAGATCGACCACCGTTTGCGGAATGCCGACCGGCACTGCCGGGAAGGGCACCAGGTTGTCGGTCACGGCGACGACCTTATGCGCATGCTGCGCGTCGACCTGGGCGTAGCCGAGGCTGCCGCAGGCCGAGGGGCCGTAGTAGCCGTTGAAATTGCCGTATTCGTCGCAGCACGGCGCGGCCAGGAAGGCGACATCGACCGGCACCTCGCCGCAGATCAGCGCCCGCGCCCGGCCGCCGTGCGAGCGGACGACGACCGGGCAATCCAGTTCGCCCTTCGAGATCAGTTCGCCGATCAGGCCATTGACGCCGCATTCCAGGCCGCTGATGACGCCCTTGCGGATGTAGGGAATCAACTCGCTATGGACGACGTGGATCGAGCTCGAGGCGAGCTTGATGTCGCGGATGCCGAGCGCGTCGATTTCCTTGACCAGCTCGTTGAGCAGATAGTCGCCGTTGCGCAGGCTGTGGTGGGTCGAGATGGTCATCCCGTCCTTCAGGCCGGAAGCGAGAATCGCCTCGCGCAGGCCGTTCACCAGCTTGCTGCCGTTGTGATTGAGGCGGCGCATGGCGCGCGTCGAGCGTTCGGCGTGCGGCTGGCGCGACCACGGATCGCTGTACGGGGTCAGGCGGCGACCGGCGAAAGTTTCGGGAATGTCCCGGCCCAGGCTATTCAGTGCCATGAATGTCTTCCTCGCTGATGACGATATCGATCAGGCCGTGGGCCTGGGCGGTGCGCAGGATGCGCGCCGAACGGATGACGATCGGGGCGTCGATCATCTTGCCCTTGAGCGAAATCACCCCGGTGCCCATCTCGCGGGCGCGCTTGATGGCGTCGATGACTTGCAGCGCGTACTCGACTTCCTCCGGTTTCGGCGCGAAGACTTCGTGGATGACGTCGATCTGGCGCGGATTGACCATGCATTTGCCGGTGAAGCCCAGTTTCTTGATCAGCTCGGTTTCGCGCCGCAGCGCCTCCATGTCGTTGACGTCGGCGAAAATCGAGTCGATCGCCTGGATGCCGACCGCCTTGGCGGCCCACAACACGCGCATGCGGGCGTTGAACAATTCCTCGCCGCTCTTGGTGCGCTCGATTTCCATGGTCGCCGTGTAGTCCTCGGCACCGAAG
Organism: Betaproteobacteria bacterium HGW-Betaproteobacteria-12; assembly: GCA_002842345.1. Classification (GTDB taxonomy): domain Bacteria; phylum Pseudomonadota; class Gammaproteobacteria; order Burkholderiales; family Rhodocyclaceae; genus Azonexus. The sequence continues at coordinate 9,063 of PHCU01000015.1, forward strand.
GCCAGCCCGATCAGCCGGGTCGAGGCGCGCGCCGTGCTGGTCGCGTTGATCACCCCCTGCGCCGTCTCGATCGATGGCAGGATCTTGAAATGGCCGATATCGAGGCCGAGTTCCTCCTCGAATTCGGTCAGCAGCGTGTCCAGGCGCTCGACGATTTCCGGCGAATCGGCCTTGGGCAGGCGGATGCCGTCGGGCAGCCCGGGCAGCACGGTCTTCAGGTCGTCGAAAGCCCATTTGCTGTCGAGCCCGTTGATGCGGACCAGGATCTCCTTGTTGCGCTCCCGGTAATTGTCGAGAAAGCAGCGCACCAGAATGCGTGCCGCGTCTTTTTCGGCCAGCGGCACGGCATCCTCGAGATCGATCAGCACCGCATCGCATTCGAACAGCGGAATGTTCTGCAGCATCGACGGCATGTTGCCGGGCACGTAGAGCAATGAGCGGCGCAGGCGGAACGGGGTCATGGCGCGCCCTCCTCGTCGAAAAAGATGTTGGCGGTGCCGGCCGATTCGGAGCGGTGGCGGCTGACGCCCTCGAGCAGCTGTTCGGCAAGGACGATTTCGCAGCTGGCGAACACCTCGGCGTCCTGCATGTGGCCGCCGACCACGTCGCCCGACGACTTGCTGGCGATGATGTGCAGATGGCAGACCGGAACGCCGTCCGCGTCGGGCACCAGGTTGCCGGTCAGGCCGAGCAGTTCGAGCGGCCCCTCGACGGCGTGCGGGGTCAGGCGCGCCGCGGTGATCGGCAGGCGGGCGCCGCTCTTGATGTCGTTGAGGTGCACGTTCTTGACCGAGCCGATCGCCGAAATGACCACCGCGTGGGTGATGTGCTCCCGTTGCGCGAAGCGGGAGAGCACGTCGATCAGGCGTTCGCCGGGCAGCAGCTTGAGCAGGAAGCGGCGCCCCTGGCGGTATTCCTTGTACCAATAACCGTGCTCGTTCATGGCTGGCCTCCGGCCCGCTGCAGGGCGGCGGCGAGCCGCGCCTCGATCGCGTAGTCGAGCGCGCCGCGATCGTTGACGCTGACCCGCAGGTGCTTGGCGCCATGCTTGGCCAGCACCGCCTCGATCCGGGCGCGGATCAGGTGCTCGAACTGCTGTTTGACCGTCGATTCGATCTCGATCGAGAGCGCGTCGGCCGGCTCGACGATGACCATCAGGTCGCTGGATTGCATGGTGCCGGCCTGGCCCCTGCGCTGGATTTTCATCGGATGCCTCCTGGATTCGGGTGGGGGTGGAACGCGGAACTGAGGGCGGCCGGCGCGATGCCGTGGGCCGCCAGGATGCGCTGCGTCGCGGCCATTTCACCGGCAGTTTCGGCGGCCGCTTCGCTGTCGGCAAAGCAGCGGACGATGCCAAAAAAGGGGGCAATTCGCGCCGCGAACAGCGTCGCGTCGAGTTCGGCGCCGATGCGCGCCAGCGGCGCGTCGGCCGGCAGAAAATAGGTCGGGACGCGGGCGCCGCTTCGGTATGGCCCGCTATCGACGACGATGGTGTCGGCGATGCCGCGCGTGGCCTGGCGCAGGCGCTCGCTGCGCCCGGCGGCGCCGTCGACGAAGAGGTACAGGTGGTCGGCCCGACGCGCCGCGGCTTCGATCTGCGGCCGACAGTCGCCGGCCGCCGCCGCGTCGTCGACGAACAGCGCGCCGTTGGCGCCCGGCCGGCACAGCGCCTGCTGCGCCGCCAGCCAATGGCGCAGACCATGGCCGAATTCGAGCCAGGCGACCGCGTCCTGCGCCGCCAGGCGGGTGAAATTGAGCGTTTCGAAGCTGCGCGCCAGCGGCGGCTTGGTGTAGATGAACAAGGTTGCGCAGCCGGCCTCCAGACCATTGGCGACCAGCGCCGAAACAATCTCGCCGAGCAGCGAGCCGCCGCGGTGCGCAGCAGCGACGGTCAGCATCTTCAGGACGTTGCCGGCGCGGGCGCCGACGGCGACCAGTTCGCCGTCGTCGTGGCTGCCGAACAGCGCATCGAAGCCGGCTTCGTAGCGCAGGCCGTGGCCCTCGATCAAGGCGCGGGCGCTGGCGAGGTCGGCGGCGGCGGTCAGTGGCACGATCATGGCGGGGCTGCGGTGGGGCGCGTCAGTTGTAGCCAAGCACGGCCACGGTGGCGACTTCTTCCTGCGGCCCGCCGGCTTTGGCGCCGGCGCTGGCGGGGGGCAACGGGCGGCGGGTGGGCGGCTGGCGGGTGATCGGTGTCGGGGCGAGATGCATGCGGGTCTCCTGGGTAAATGGGTGAGGGAGCGGAGTCAGCGCCGGCTTAGCCGCGCCGCCAGCGCGTGCACGATCGGCAGGCGCCGGAACCGGCTGTACAGCGCCGGACCGCCGACGGTGACACTCATTTCGGCCATACCGCCGGGCGCCGCGGCCAGCGACGCTTTTCAGTTCTTCGTCAGCGGAAAGCCAAAGACCTCGGCCGGGTTGTCCTGGAGAATGGCCCTTTGCTCTGTCTTGCTCGGGAACCAGGTCTCGAGGCGTTTGAAGAGCAGGGCGTAATCCTCACTGTCTTCGCAGGCCGTAGGCATGTTCTTGCAGCCGGTGTAGGGATAGTCGGAACCCCAGAGCAGGCGGTTGATCCCGAAGTGCTCCCTGGCCTGGCGCGCGTATTCCGTCATGATCTCCTCGCTCACGCCAAGCCGGTATGAGCCTGAGACTTTCATCCACACACGCCCGCTTTCACCGGCTTTCAGCACGGCTTTCCAGCCGGGGTCGTTGAGGTTCAGCTTCTTGTCGGGGCGCGAGAAGTGATCCACGACAATGCGGCAGTTGGTCTTGAGCAGCGTCGCGATGAGGCCCACCCACTGCTCGCCGCCCTGCTGCGCTTCAATGTGCCAGTCGTGGTCGCGCATGAATTTCCAGAGCTTCCGGAAGCCGGGCGTGCCGGTTTCCATATCCATGGCGGCATTGATCGCGGCCAACTGCTCGGGCTTCTGTCCTTGCAGATTCAGACGAATGCCACGGATCCCGATGTCGTGGTAGCGCTGCAAGATATGATCGTCGAAGGAGGCCTCGTCGAGAGAACCGTCGGCGTTGGTGAGGACGAGCACGCCGCGCAGATGGTCATGCTTCTTGACCAGATCGACGATGTACGAGTTGTCCGTGCCCATGAAGCTGACCTGGACCAGCACGCCGTAGTCGATGCCGTTCTTCCGCCATTCGCTCTGCAATTTGTCGAATGGCAGGACGCCCTCCGGCGTGTACCTGCGGGGTGCCGGTGCGCACGCCGATGTGTCGGCGCCGCCACCGGATTTGCTGGCGTCGTAGCAGTTCACCCAGGCATGCGTATGCGTGTCGGCTCGGGTGAAGCCTTCTCCCGCATAGGCCGCTGTGGCATTGAGCACGGCGAGGCCGGTGATGACTGGCATCAGTACGGCAATGAGCTTTGCTCCAGGATTGGTCATTTTTTGTCTGCCTCCGTTGAGAGATATTTTTCGCGCTGCTCAGGTTCAGTCCGCTTGGCTTCCCCCGGGTACGCCAGATGAACCTTACGGAGTTTTGCTTTCGTTCCGCTTTCGTCAGCCTCAGGGGCAGCGGCGATTCGGCCGCGCCGCCAGCGCCTGGACGACCGGCAGGCGCAGGAACAGGCCGCACAGCGCCGGACCGCCGACGGTGAGCAGGGCGAGGCGCAGCACATGCGTCGCCGTGACCAGCGGCACGCTCCAGTGCAGCACGGCGGCGGTGACGCTCATTTCGGCCATGCCGCCGGGCGCCGCGGCCAGGGCTAGCGACGGCAGCGGCACGCCGCTCAGGGCGGCGAGCAGCCAGGAGCCGGCAGCGCACAGCAGCAGCGTCAGGCCGGTGGCGATGGCGGCGACGCCGAGAAAGCGCGGGGCAGCGCGAAAGAACGACGGCGTGAAGCGGCTGCCGAGGGCGACCCCGAGCAACAGCTGGCCGCCATTGACCGCCCAGGCCGGTGGCGGGGCGAGCGCCACGCCGCCGGCGGTCAGCGCGCCGACGGCGGCGATCGGGCCGAGCATCCAGGCATTGGCGATGCGCAGTCGGGCAAAGAGCAGGGCGCCGACCAGCGCCACGCCGAGCAGTACGGCCAGTGTCGCCGGGGCGGCCGCGGCGGCCGGTGGCGGCAGCAGGTCGGTGCCATTGCCGGCCCAGTGCACGAAGACGAAGGGCACGATCAGCACCACCAGCGCGACGCGCAGCGCCTGGGCGGCGGCGACGCGATCCACGGCAGCGCCGCCGCGTTCGGCGAGGACGACCATTTCCGATGCCCCGCCGGGAAGGGCGGCGAACAGCGCGGTGGCCGGGGTGACCGCAGCCCAGCGCAGCAGCACCAGGGCGCACAGCAGGCCGATGCCGACCGAACCGGCAGCAATCAGGACGATCGGCCCGGCGCGGGCGGCGAGTTCGGCGATCACCGGCGGCGTGAAATGCAGGCCGAGGGCGCTGGCAATCAGCCATTGGCCGAGTTGCCGGCCGCCGTTCGGGCATTCGAGTTTGGCCCCGGCCAGGCGCAGGCTGGCGACGGCGAGCAGCGGGCCGAGCAGCCAGGGCAGCGGCATCTGCAACTGCCGGGCGAGGGCGCCGGCGGCGACGGCCAGCAGCAGCGCCGGGGCGATGCGGCGGGCGAAGCGGGGCAGTGGTGGGAGTGGTGGCATGGTGGCGGTCAGCGGGCAGGGAAGGCGAAAAGACAGGCATGCGGCGTCCGCCCCGGCGCAAGAAGGCCGGCCGCCAGGAGGGGGGCGTCGGGGTTCATGGCAAAGGCTCCGGGCCGCGCTCGGCGGGACGGGGGATTACTTCGCCTTGACCGTGCTATTCCACTGCTTGAGGAATTCCAGGCGCTTGGCCTGGTCGAGGTAGGTCAGCAGGCCGGTGCCGATCTGCACCGGCCGCAGCGCCGCGCCGAGCTGCTGCTGCAGGCCGCTGGCCGTGGTTTCGCCGGCGACGTCGGGGCGGATGGCGTAGAGCTCCGCCTTGCTGGCGATGATCTCCTGGCCGCGCTTGGACAACACGAAATCCAGCCACAGCTTGGCGGCATTCGGATGCCGCGCGTTCCTGGCGATGAACATGACGCGGCTGAGTACCAGCGTGTAGTCGCGCGGCAGCACGATGCCGAGCGCCGGGTCCTTCTTGGCGCGGGTCAGCGCATAGGCGGCGTTGACGTTGTAGCCGATCAGGTGCTCGCCGGAGGCGATGCGCTCCATCATCGTCGCGGTCGTCGGCAGCCCCTTCGCCTGGACGGCGCCGAGCGCCTTCTGCAACTCGGCGAAGCCGGCGGCATTGGCATGCTTGTCCTGGGTGATCAGCATGAAGCCGACACCGGATTTCTCTGGGTCGTAGGTATTGACCCGGCCCTTGAGCTGTTCGGGCCGGGCGTTCAGCAGCCGGACCAGTTCGGCGTGACTCTGCGGCACGTCGGCAGCCGGCAGCAGGCGCTTGTTGTAGACGAAGCCGATCGGCTCGTAGGTGGTGCCGAAGGCCTCGTTCTTCCAGTTGGCCCAGTCCGGCAGCTGCGCCGTTTCGGCCGAGCGGTGCGGCTGGGCGTAGCCGTCGTTGACCAGCTTGACCTGCAGGTCCATCGCCGACGACCAGGTGACGTCGGCCGAATCGCCGCCGCCGGCGCCGACTTCGGCGACGAAGCGGTTGTACAGCTCGGTGGTGCTCATGTCGCTGTAGTCGACCTTGATCGCCGGGTACAGGCTGCGGAATTCGCGGATCAGGTGGCTCGCCTGTTCGCTGTCGGTGACGCCATAGATGATCAGCTTGCCTTCGTTGCGGGCGCCGGCGATCAGCTCGCTGGCCGACTGGGCACCGGCCGGGGCGCCGGCGCCGAGGGCGGCCAGGGCGAGCAGGCCGCGCAGGAAGATGCGACGCGTGAACTTCATGTTGTCTCCATCCGGTTTATTTTGCATGGGCGCTCAGCCTTTGGCGAGCGCTGTGCTCCCGATGCTAGCCGGCGCGCCTTTCGGTTGGCTTTCGACCGCTGGCGCCAAGCTTTCAATTTGCTTTCATCGATTCGAGCGGCAACAATCGCCAGCAATAGTCCGGCTTGAGCCGGCGGTGAGGAGACAACGATGAAAATCCTGCTGGTCGAAGACCATCCGGAATTGTGCGAGTGGGTGGCGAAAGCCTTGCGCCAGGCGGGCTATGCCGTCGACACCGCCGACCGCGGCGACCATGCCGAACATTTCCTGCTGACCGGTGAATACGATGGCGTGCTGCTCGACCTGTCGCTGCCCGGCAAGGATGGCCTGGAGGTGCTGCGCGACCTGCGCGGCCGCGGTTCGCGCGTGCCGGTGCTGATCTTTACGGCGCGCGGCTCGGTGGAGGAACGGATCAAGGGGCTCGACCTGGGCGCCGACGATTACCTGGCCAAGCCCTTCGTCCTGGCCGAACTGGAGGCTCGTCTGAAAGCCTTGTTGCGCCGTTCGGCCGGGCAGACGCCGGTGGTCCGCCTGGGCGAGCTGGCGTTCGACACGGTCAGCCGCCAGCCGAGCGTGCGCGGCCAGCCGCTGGCGCTGACCACGCGCGAACTGGCGGTGCTCGAAGCGCTGCTCGGGCGCATCGGCCGGCCGCTGGCGCGCGACGCGCTGTTCGAAAAAGTGTTCTCGCTGGAGCAGGACGTGCGCCCCGAGGCGATCGAGATCTACGTCTGCCGCCTGCGCAAGAAGCTCGACGGCAGCGGCGTCCGCATCGACACCGTGCGCGGCCTGGGCTACGTCATCGACGCCGTCGGCGAAAGCCCGCCGTGAAGGCCGGCAGTCTCAAGCGCGGCCTGGCGTTGTGGCTGTTCGGCGTGCTCTCGGCGCTGCTCGTCGTCGATGCCTGGTTCAGCTACAGCGATGCGCTGACCGCCGCCAACCAGGCCTACGACCGCTCGCTGTCGGCCTCGCTGAAAGGCATCGCCGAGCGCGTCGACGCCAGCCACACCGAGATCGTCGTCGATATTCCCTATTCGGCGCTCGAGCTGTTCGAGGCCGGCAGCGCCGACCGCGTCTATTACAGCGTCGGCATCGCCGGCGCGGCGCCGATCACCGGCTACGACGGCCTGCCGCAGCCGGGCGCCGGGCTCAAACCGAACGTCCCGGTGTTCTACGACGGCATTTACAAGGGCGAGGCGCTGCGCCTGGGCGCCATCCTCAAGCCGCTCTACCGCACCGAGTTCCCGCAGCCAGTGCTGGTCGTCGTCGGCGAAACGACCAACAGCCGCCAGGATGTCGTGAACCAGCTGTTCCTGCGCGAAGTCGGGCGCAAGGCGCTGCTCATCGTCGTCGCCCTGGCGGTCGCGCTGCTCGCCACCCGGCGGGCGGTCAAGCCGATCGAAACGCTGGGCGAGTCGATCCGCGCGCGGCCCGACGACGACCTGACCGCCGTCGCCGCACCCGATCTGCCGTATGAAGTGGTGCCGCTGGTGGACGCCATCAACCTGCACATGGACCGCATCGGCCGCATGGTCGAAGCGCGCCGGCGCTTCATCACCGATGCTGCCCACCAGCTGCGCACGCCGCTCGCCGTACTCAATACCCAGTCCGAATACGCCCTGCGCCAGGAGCGCGTCGACGACATGCGGCCCGCCGTCGTCGCCCTGCATCGCAGCCTGGGCAGCGCCATCCGGCTGACCAACCAGTTGTTGTCGCTGTCGCGGGCCGAGCCGGTCAACGGTCTGGCGCTCAGCCGGCAGCCGGTCGACCTGGCGGCGCTGGCCCGGGAGATGGTCATCGAACTGCTGCCGCTGGCCGCCCAGAAGCGCATCGACCTCGGCTACGACGGCGGCGCCGACCAGGCGCTGACCGTCTCCGGCCAACCGGTGATGCTGCGCGAGATGATCGCCAACCTGATCGACAACGCCATCCGCTACACGCCCGAAGGCGGCGTCGTCACCGTCGCGGTCGATCGCGAGGACGCGCCGGAAACCAACGCCGAGGCCGTGCTGACCGTCACCGACAGCGGCCCCGGCATTCCCGCCGGCGAGCGCGAACGGGTCTTTCAGCGCTTCGTCCGGCTCACCACCGCCGACCATCAGGGCAGCGGTCTCGGCCTGTCCATCGTCCGCGAAATCGTGCTCGGCCACGCCGGGCGCATCAGCCTCGGCGACGCCTCCGGCGACCGCGGGCTGCAGGTCGCCATCCACCTGCCGTTGGCGACCGGCTAGCGCTACTGCCGGCAGTGCCGGCAGAGAAAGCGAACTGAAAGCCCGAAATCGGAAACTCCTCTCGTAGCCGCAAGGGCAGGTCGATCCTGCCGCCCGGCTGCACTTTCCGTGGCGACCGGCCAACTGGCCGGCGCACTCCAGATGGATCAAGGAATCGAGAGGAGCATCAATGAAAATTAAAATGCTGGCCGCAGCTGCGGCATGCGCATTGACCGGCGCCGCCATGGCGCAGTCGAACACCACCATCTACGGGGTGATCGACATCAACTACGCCAACTACTCCGGCAGCGGCGGCAAAGACATGGCGGCGATCGACCCCGGCGGCATCAGCGGTTCGCGCCTGGGCTTCAAGGGCAGCGAGGATCTGGGCAACGGCCTCAAGGCCATCTATACCTTCGAATTCGGCAGCCTGAAGAACGATATCAACAGCGGCATCACCGGTTCGCGCCAGTCCTTCGTCGGCCTGCAGGGCAACTGGGGCACGCTGATCGGCGGCTATATCTACAGCCCGGCCGACGACATGAATTCGGGCTTCGACGGCCTGTCCAATTCCGCCCTGCTGTCGGCGCGCTCCAACATGCTCAACGATGGCGGTTTCTCCACCAAGACTGACGACACCTTCGAAAACGCCATCGGCTACATCTCGCCGACGGTCAACGGGCTGACCCTGCGCGCCGTGTTCGGCCTGGGCGAGCAGACCGCCGGCGCCAAGGAACGCAAGTACGCCGTCGCCGCCGAGTACGAAAACGGCCCGTTCAAGGCGACGGGCATCTACCACTACGTAGACAACAAGGTCGGCGTCGTGCCGCAAACCGACCAACGCGAAGTCGGCCTGGGCGTCGGCTACGATTTCGGCGTCGCCAAGCTACTCGCCACCTACGCCAGCAAGCGCCTGACCGATGCCGACCGCGACAACACCTGGGCGCTCGGCGCCCACATCCCGGCCGGTCGCGGCAGCGTGCGCCTGAGCTATGCCCGGCTCAACATGGCCGATGACAACGGCGACAAAGACGCGGCGGGATGGACGGTCGCCTACTTCTACGACCTGTCCAAGCGCACCACGCTGTACACCGGCTACCACGCGCTCGACAACGGCAGCAACGCCAACTACAACCACGAACGCCTGACCGGCCTGGCGACCGGCAGCAACGCCCGGCTCTTCGCCCTCGGCATCCGCCACAAGTTCTAAAACGGCGTCACGGCGCGCCATGCCGCCAGGGCGGATCCGCAAGGGTCCGCCCTTTCTTTTTCTCAAGCGCCGATGACAAGCACAGCCGTCCGCATGACTGCAATTCGTACCGTTCAAATCCGTCGGCGCGGGAGGCAGCGTCTCCACCATGTGCGACCGCTACGATGTGAATGAATCACCGCAGATGCTGATGCGCTACCTCCACCTGCCAGCAGAGCTCGCAGCCCTTGGCAATGCCGATGTCCGGCCGGCCAACCGGGGTTCGATCATCTACGTCGATCAGGGACAAAGCGGCGCCCCGCTCGCTGGGGCTGATTCCATCCTGGGCGAGGGACGAGCAGATGGGTTTTCGTCGCGAAACCAGTTGATTGCCGAGCGCTTTGGCGCAGCCGTTCAATGAACCTGAAAATCGGCGCATCGGCCTGAGAGGTCAGTCCGAAACATCTGATTGGTGGTCATCTGACGGCCATTTCCGGCCGGTCAAGATGGCTATCCAATTTCAATAAACAAGGCGTCCGCTGAACCTGCTGTATGTCCGGTATTCGGCGAGCAAACTGACGTCGGCACTGCCTCGACTTGGTACGATCATGCTTGGGCCGCCAGTAAGCCGCACAATGAAGGCCCAACCGACTCTGCACCGAGGAGCGCTATGGAATGGCCTGAGATTGAACTGACGATAGAGCCTCACCTGCAAGGTGTCTTGGTCACCGACGCGAAAGTTTGTGAGGTATCGAAAGATGAGTGTTGCTACCTGCTTCGGGGATGGGATCTCGGTACTGCCGAACATCGTGATGAACTAACTCGCTTCATCGATGCGTGCATTTCGAGAGGATTCCATTGGGCCTTACAACAGGGCCATCCTGATAACAGGGGGCGCGGAGAGAGCGGAGAGACTCGCCGATATCTTTCGTTTGGCCGTTCTTACCGGCCCCAGCCTGCCTGGGATGTGGCTGTAAACAATCCTGGTGGCCGCTGGTACGTCATCGACGAACGACACGCAGACTGTTTGACCAGAAATGGGATCCCGTTTGATTTTGAGCATGGAGGTGGCCGCAATCCGAGGGTTGAGCGAGTGCTTCTGGTCAAGGCCCTGGATGCAATCCAGGAATCCGCAGAGGCTGGCGACATTAGAGAATCCCGCGCAGATCAGGCACAGAAACAGATTGACGAGGATACGACCCTCAATCCGACCGAGAAGGAAAACCTAATTCGGGCGCGTCGAGGTCAAGGCGTTTTTCGAAGGCACGTGATGCGCATAGAACCCTATTGTCGCCTTACCGGGATCAGCGATGCTCGCTTCTTGCGGGCGAGCCATATCAAACCGTGGGCCGACTCGGACAATCGTGAGCGTATGGATGGCCATAACGGACTGATGCTCTCGCCGCATGTTGATCATCTTTTTGACGGGGGCTACATCAGCTTTGAGCAGAATGGCCATGTACTCGTAGCGTCAGATATCGATTCAGTTCTGGAGGATTGGGCGCTGCCCATCAAAACAATTGGCGCCCCGTTCTCCGAGGAGCAAGAACACTATTTAACCTACCACCGAACCCATTGCTTCCGCGGTCGATAGCGTCGGTTGCCAGAGTCTGAAACCAGCCATCCGAACGCTGCGATGGCGAGGGTCCGCAGTGTGCACGTAGCAGTCAGCCGATAACAAGGTGCCGGCCGCCCGGAGGAGGTCGTTGCCGAAGGGAGGCGGCCAAGTTGTCGCCATGTCATCGCGGCCCCGAATGCAGGCATGCGGGGTAAGTGTGAATTGCCATCTGATTTTCGTCGGCGTGTGCATCCGACCGGCCCGGCCAACGGACGAAAAAAACGGGGCACCGAAGTGCCCCGCTGAAGCTTGGGCCGGACTCCCGCAGGGAGGAGAGAGGTTTAATCCGGCCCGTCGGGGGACTCAGGCCGGCCGGACGAGGCCCTGGGCGGCGCGGCGCGCTTCCAGCGCCTTGGCCAGGCGCGGGCCGATCAGCATGCCGGCGGCGACGATCCACAGGCCGATGGCGATCGGGCTCTGGAACAGGATGCCGACCTCGCCATTGCTGATCGACAGGGCCCGGCGCAGGTTCTGTTCCATCATGTCGCCGAGCACGAAGCCGAGGATGAAGGGGGCCATCGGGAAGTTCATCACGCGCAGGATGTAACCCAGCCCGCCGAGGAGGGTGCCGAGGACCAGGTCGAAGGTGGTGCCATGTACCGCGTAAACGCCGACCAGGGAGACCGCCGCGACGCCGGGCACGAGCAGCCGGCTGGGCAGGTCGAGGAACTTGACGAAGACCTTGACCAGCGGGATGTTCATGATAACCAGCATGACGCTGGAAATGGCCAGCGAGGCGATCAGCCCCCAGACGATCACCGGCTGGTCCTGGAACAGCGTCGGGCCGGGCGTGATGTTGTACAGGGTCAGGGCGCCGATCATCACCGCGGTCGTGCCCGAGCCGGGCACGCCCAGCGTCAGCATCGGAATCAGCGAGCCGAAGGCCGAGGCGTTGTTGGCCGCTTCCGGCGCCGCTACGCCGCGCACGTCGCCTTTGCCGAAGCAGTGGTCCTTGCCGGCCATGCGCCGTTCCATCGAGTAGGTCATGGCCGAGGCGATGGAGGCGCCGGCGCCGGGCAGGATGCCGACGAAGAAGCCGGCAACGGCCGAGCGCAGGATGGTCCACCGGGCGAGCATGAATTCCTCCAGGTTGAACAGGTTGCGCCCCTTCAGTTGCACCGCTTCGACGCCTTCGTGGTGACCTTGCAGCATCAGCATCAGTTCGCTGACGGCAAACAGGCCGATGACCACGACAATGAACGGGATGCCGTCCGACAGGTGGAGCAGGTCGAAGGTATAGCGGTAGACGCCGCTGTTGGCATCGATGCCGACGCAGGTCAGGGCCAGCCCGAGCAGACAGGCGGTCAGCGCCTTGAGCATCGAGTCGCCGACCAGGCCGCCCAGGCAGGACAGCGCCAGCACCATCAGGGCGAAGTATTCGGCCGGGCCGAAAGCCAGTGCCCAGTTGGCGAGCAGCGGCGCGAAGGCGACGATGCCGACGACGGCGACTATCGAGCCGACGAAGGAGGCGACCGCCGAGATCGACAGCGCCGGCCCGGCCAGGCCCTTCTTGGCCATCGGGTAGCCGTCGAGCGTCGTCATCACGGCGCCGGCGTCGCCCGGCACGTTGATCAGGATCGACGAGATCCGGCCGCCGAACTCGCAGCCGGCATAGACGGCGGCGAGCAGGATCAGGGCTGATTCCGGCGGCAGTTTCATGGCGTAGGCGATGGGCATCAGGATGGCGACGCCGTTGATCGGGCCGAGGCCCGGCAGCATGCCGATCACCGTGCCGAGAAAGCAGCCGATCAGGGCGATCAGCAAGTTGGTCGGGGTGCCGGCGACGGCAAAACCTTCGAGCAGATGAGAGAGGACTTCCATGATGGTTTACCCCAGAAGTGGTTTGAGCCACAGGCCGGTCGGCAGTGCGACGTCCAGCAGGCGGTCGAAGAGGATGAACAGGCCGACGCCCAGACCGGCCCCGCCGATCACGGACTGCTTCCAGCTGCCGCCGAAGAGCATGCCCAGCGGGATGCCGGCGAGGGTGGTGGCGAGGATGAAGCCGAGCCGGTCGAAGAGCAGGGCATAGCCGAGGATGATCACGAACATCGCGGCAATGCGGCGCAGCACGGGCGCCGGTGCCCAGACGGTGGGCGGTCGCCGGGTGGCGATCAGGCCGAGGCTGCACACGGTCAGCAGGGCGAAGACCAGTAGCGGGAAGGCCCGCGGGCCGACCGGTTCGTAGGAAATGGGGGCGGCGAGACCCCAGCCGAAGAAGATGCCGCCCGCCGCGACGAGCAGCAGGAAGATGCCGAAGATACGTTCGCTCACGTTGTTCTCCCGTAATGTGAAGCCGGAAACGCGGTCGTAGCCGGAAAGTCCGCCGCCACGAATGGCAGAAGGCGGACGGTCGTTGCCCGGCACGTTCCAGGTTCGAATGAAATCAGGCGCCCTGCGGCCGGCGCTGTGCCGGCCGCGAGACAGCCTGCCGTACGGCGCTCAGCGCGCGGCGACCAGACCGAGCTCGCGGGCGAGTTCGGCGTATTGGCGGACGCGTTCCTTGACGTAGCCGGTCAGCTTGTCGCCGGTCAGCGTGAAGGGGAACAGGCCCTGGGCCTCGCGCAGCTTGGCGAAGTCCTGGGAGGCCATCATCTTGTCGAAGGTGCCGACCCACCACTTGTAGTCGGCATCGGCCACTTTCGGCCCGACGTAATAGCCGCGGATGATCGGCCATTCGACGTCGTAGCCCTGCTCCTTGGCGGTCGGGATGTTGGCCAGTTCGCCGGGCAGGCGCTCGGCGGAGAGGATGCCGAGCACGCGCACGCGGCCGCCCTTGAGATGCGCCGCGACTTCCGAGGCATCGCCGGAGTACACATGCACGTGACCGCCCTGCAGCGCGGTCATCGCTTCGCCGCCGCCTTCGAAGGCGACATAGCGCATGTTCTTGAAGTTCACGCCGGCGGTCCGGGCGACCAGCACCGACTTCATCCAGTCCTGGCTGCCAACCGAGCCGCCGGCGCCGAACACGACCTTGGTCGGGTCGGCCTTGACGGCGGCGATCAGATCTTTCAGATCCTTGTACGGCGAGTCGGCGCGGACGATGACGGCGCCGTAGTCGGCACCGACGGCGGCCACCCACTTGACGTCGTTTTCGTTGTAGCGGCCGAACTTGCCGATCGCCAGGTTCAACAGCGAACCGCCCGAGAAGGCGACGATGGTGCCGCTTTCGTCGGGCCGCTGGGCGATCACGGTGTTATAGGCGACGGCACCGATGCCGCCCGGCATGTAGGTGACGCGCATCGGGCTGGCGATGAATTTGCCGTTCTGCAGGCCGCCCTGGGCGAGCTTGCAGGTCAGGTCGAAGCCGCCGCCCGGCTTGGCGGGGGCGATGCATTCGGTTTTTTCCGGGGCGGCGTGGGCGCTGCCTAGGGCGAGTGCGCTGGCCAGGGCGATGATGGTTTTCTTGAGCATTTCAGTCTCCTCCTTGTGGATCGGGAATTTTGTCCGGAGCCGGTTGACCGGCCCGTGGAGACCCACTCTAGGCGGGGGCGCTTTCGATTCGCTTTCAGCGGCATGTACCCCGCCGTTTTCACTTCAAATCACGCAGCGCTGGATCTGTCGGAAAATTTTACACATAGGCTGGATAAGCTATTTGTCATAGTACAAAAGTAATAGTATCCCTATGATTTCAGGTAAAATCGCCGTTTTCGGTATGGTTATTGCTGTATTTGCCGACTGGGGGCAGTCGACCATTTAGAGTCGGCGTCCTGGCAAACGGCTCGTTGTTCGGGTTGGGGTTATTGAGAGAGTAAGTGGGTTGGCCGCCGCGCTTGGGGTGGACCCGTCATTGAACTAGCCGATTCTCCTTGGGCGACATCCTGTCGATGTGCCCTGAGGCTTGACCAGTCAGGAGAGGTCTCAAGGCAAATTGCCTTTGCCGCGAGGCGCCATGGGGGTGGTATGGTCCGCAATCTTTTCTTCAAGCCACGAGTCCGTCAGGACGCCATCCTCGGTCTGGCTATCAGCCTGGCCTTTGCGCCGCCTGCATGGTCCCTGCCGCAAGGGCCTGTCGTGGTGAACGGTCAGGTCGCGATCAGCCAAACCGGTGCCGGCACGATGCAGGTGCAGGCTTCGCACGGCGCCATCATCAACTGGAAGCAGTTCTCCATCGGCGCTGGCGAGACGACGCGTTTCGTCCAGCCTTCCGCCTCGGCTGCCGTGCTGAATCGGGTGGTCGGTCAGGACGCTTCGCGCCTTTTGGGCCAGTTGCAGGCCAACGGTCGGGTTTTTCTGATCAACCCCAACGGCATAGTGATCGGCGCCAGCGGGCGTATCGACACGAACGGTTTCGTCGCCTCGACGCTGGATATGGCAGATGCCGACTTTCTCGCCGGCAAGCTGAAATTCTTCTCGACCGGTACGGCGGGCAGCATTAGCAATCAGGGTCTCGTCACCGTCGGCCAGGGGGGCAGGATTGCCTTCATTGCGCCCAATATCGAGAACAGCGGCGTCATCCAGGCGCCCGGCGGCCAGATACTGCTGGCGGCGGGGCGCAAGATCGAGATTGCCAGCCTGGATTTCGATGGCGTGTCGTTTGAAGTCCAGGCGCCAACCGATGCCGTACTCAATCTCGGCAAGCTGTTGGCCGACAATGGCGCGGTCAATGTGTTCGCCGGCTCGCTTCGCCATAGCGGCGAAATCCGCGCCAATCGCCTGGCCCAGGATGCCGATGGCTCCATTCGCCTCGTCGGCAGCAGCGAAGTGAGCTTGACTGCCGACAGCCTGACGCAGGCTGACGGCAGCGCCGGCGGCACGATCAGCATTCAGAGCCCGGCGGGGGTCACGGATGTGGCGGGCAATGTATCCGCCAGCGGCGTTGATGGCGCGGGCGGCGACATCCGCTTGCTCGGTGAGCGGGTGGCCGTGCAGTCGACGGCGACGATCGATGCCTCCGGCCGTAGCGGTGGTGGCCAGATACTTGTCGGCGGCGACTACCAGGGCAACAACTCCGCCGTGCAAAATGCCAGCCGGGTGTTTGTCGGCGCGGGCGCGCGCTTGCGGGCGGATGCGACGGAACAGGGCGATGGCGGCCGGGTCATCGTCTGGGCAAACGAAAATGCCCGTTACTTTGGCGCGATCTCGGCGCGTGGCGGCGCCCTGGGCGGCAACGGCGGTTTTGCCGAGGTTTCCGGCAAGCGCAATCTGCAGTTTGCCGGTTCGGCAGACCTGACCGCGCCGCATGGCGACAATGGTTTCCTGCTGCTCGATCCGCTCGACATTATCGTCGCCGCCAACGGTGGACAACTGCCGATCGTCGTCGACCAGTTCGCCGATTTCCAGAGCAACGTCGTGACCATCTCGCCGGCCGGGCTGAATTCGGTCGGCGGCAATGTCATTCTCGACGCCGACCGCCACATCTACTTCAACACGCCCACCGCTTTCACCGGCAGCAGCCTGACGGCGCGGGCCGGCAATGCGACGCCGGGCGGGACCATCTTCCTGAATCAGAACCTGTCTACCAGCGGCGGTTCGGTCAATCTTCAGGCCGCGACGGTCTCCGGGGTGGGTGGCATCAGCACCGCCGGCGGCAATGTCAATATTCAGGTTACGGGCGGCCTGTCCTACAGTGCGCCGATCGTTAGCGCGGGCGGTGCGGTGTCGCTGGCCACGTCCGGCGGCAGCATTGCCTACGCCAATGTCGATGCCGGTGGCGGGACGGTTTCTCTGAGCACGCCGGCCGGCAGCATTTTCAGCAATGTACTGAGCGGCGGCATCGTCAACCTGAATTCGTCGGCTTACCAGAGCAATGCCGTCTCGGCGACCAACCGGATCAATGCCTCCTCGACGAGCTCTTACGTCCAACTCGCCAACGCCTCCGCGCAAGCCTTGCGCCTGGGCAGTATCGACGGCAGCAGCGGGGTTTATCTCTACTCAAGTGCCGGCATGCAGCAAGTGGCCGGCGGCAGCATTACTGCGCCGTACGTCTATCTCTCCGGGCAGGGCGCCGCCCAGGCGCTCGGATCGGCGGCGGCCCCGCTGATCGTCGCCTCGCCGCGCCTGCAACTGCGCTTTCTGGCGGCGCCGGCCTATGTGGCGTTTTCCGGCAGCCCGGTGCTCAGCGAGCTCTATCTCGAAGGCACGCTGGCCGGACTGGCCGGTACCTCGCTCAGCGGCGCCGGCAATCTCGGCACCTTCAACCTGGGCAACGGCGGGTCGGTGCTCAATGCGACGGTCGTTGCCGCCAGTGGTTTCGCCAATGGCTTGACGCTACGGGTGACCGATGCCGGCATCAATGCCCCGACGATCAATCTGCCCGGCGCGCTGACCATCGATGTGGCCGGTACGGCCACCCTGGGCGCGATCAATAGCCAGAGTCTCAACGTTACTGCCAACAACGCCATTGCCGTGACCTCGGCAAGCACCAGCGACGGCAGTATTTCCCTCAGTGCCGGCAGCTGCTACTACTACGACAGCGCCTGCGCCAACCTCAGCCCGATTACCGCCACGACGCTGACTGCCGGCGGTACTGGCAGTATTTATCTCAGTTCTTCCGACAACGGCGGCATTGCCGTCGGTACGCTTGCCGCCGGCGGCGCGATCAATCTGTCGGCCGGCAATTTCGGCTATTGGTCATCGTCGCCCCGTAGTGCGGCTATCGATATCGGATCGGCGACTGCGGCTTACGGTATCGACGTCCGGAATTACGGCAGCGGTGCCGTCAGTTTCACCGGCGCGCTCGATGCCGGCTATAACATCGGGCTCGCCGCCTACCATGGCGGTCTTGATCTGCAGACCGTGACCTCGGCCAATTACGGGGTCGTCGGGACGGCAGTCGGCAACATCAATTTCCAGTCCATTGCCGCCCAGGGTTCCAGCGGCTCGGTGAGCCTCACGACCTCCAGCGGCGCGATCCGCAGCACGGTCGACAACACGGCGGCCGACATCGTCGCCACCAGCAACGTGGCGCTGAGCGCCAACCATGCCAGCAACGGCGGGCTGGGCAACCTGGCCTTCGCCAACCCGCTGGACATCAAGGCCGGCGCCACCAGCAGCGTCACGCTTTCCTCGGGCACCAGTGTCGGCGCAGTGGGCAAGGCGGTGAGCGTGGATACCAATGGCGCCATCGCCGTTGCGGCCGGGGCGGGACAATTTCATATTGCCGCCAGGGATGCCCTGGGCAATGCCCTGGCCGTCGGCGGCATCGACCTGAGCGCTTCGGCGGCCGGCATGGGCGCCGCCGGCACCTCGACCTTCACTTCGAGCAATCTGACGCTTACCGCCGTCAGCGACGGCAGCACCATCAGCATCGGCGACATCGTCCAGTCGGCCGGCACCCTCGACAAGTTCCGCTTCGCCGCCAGCGGCGCCAGCGGCCTGAGCTTCGGCAACGTGGAGCTGAGCACCGCCGGCTTCAACGAATTCCTCCTCGTTGCCGGTGGCGCGATGACCCAGAGCGCCCCGGGAACGAACAATATCAACGCCGGCAATATCGGCCTGGCCGCCGGTAGCGGGGCGGTGACGGTGGGCAATGTCACCGCCGCCAGCGCCGTCGGCAATACCATCACCATCGCCGGCGGCGATATCACCACCGGCGACCTCGCCGCGCCGGCGATCAGCCTCAGCGGCGCCAATCTCGCCCTCGGGGCCGTCGCGTCCTCGGGCACGCATCGCGGCTATTACACCGGCTACGACTATGTTCCCCGGCTCGGCAATTACCAGTACGTGACCGATCAGCTGTCGCTTTCGGCTACCGGCAACCTGAGCACGACCGGCAATATCACCAGCCCGACATCGGCCCTGGTTTCGGCCGGTGGCAACCTGACGGTGGCTGGCGGCAACGGCACGATCATGGCCGGCAACTCTTATGTCTGTTGCTATTACATCGATACCGCGCGGGCCAATGCCGGGGCGGGCGGCACCCTGGCGGCCGGGGCTATTTCCGGCTATGCCGTCGACGTCGCCGGTGGTACGGTCAATACCGCGGCGCTGACCGCCGTCGGTGCGCTCGATCTGGCGGGGATCAACCTGAATACCGGGGCGCTCGCCGGTGCCAATCTGAGCATTGCGGGAAGCGTCTTCAATACCGGTGACGTGACCGCTTCCGGCAACCTGCAGATCACCGCCAGCGGCGTCTACCAGCCGGGGGCGATTGCCTTGTCCGGCACGACCACCAGGATCACCGCCGCCGGCGGCATCGATTTGCTGACCAACGGCGCCACCCTGGCGACTTCCAGCGCCTACCTGCACGCGACCGACGGTGCGGTGGCCGCCAACCTGACCGGCGCCACCTTCCTCGATCTGATCGCCGGCGGGGCCTTCAATGTCGCTTCCAGCAGTGCGCTGAGCTGGCTGTCGGTACGGGCCAAGGGAGAGCAATTGGGCGGCGCCTCGGCGATCAGCGGTAGCGGGCAGAACTTCGCCTTTGCGACGATTGGCGGCAATACGGCCGATCTGAACCTGGCTTCCGCCAGCGGGCTGCAGTTCCGCTATTACGAACAGTCGCCGGCGGCCAATCTGGGCGCCGTCAATCTCACGGCCAACCTGGCGGCCGCCAGTTACCTGCAGGTCGATGCCAACGAAGCCGTCCTCAATGCCAATTCCGTGCAGTCCAGTGGACCGGTATCGCTGACGACGGCCGGCGATATCAATCTCAATAGCATCGCTACCGGCGGCGGTTATCTGGTCGCTACCTCCGGGAGCGGCGATATCCACGTGGACAGCGTGACGACGCTCGGCGCCAACGTCGACCTGACGGCGGCCAACGGCAGCATCCTCAAGGCCGGTGCGGGGGCCGTCCAGATCGACACCGCCAATGGCAGCGGGGCCAACAGCGGGGAAATCTACTTGCGGGCCGCCAACGGCAGCGTTGGCGCCGCGGGTTCGGCCATCGGCATCTCGCGGACCATCGGTCTGACCGTGGCGGCACAGGACGCGATCGCCGTCGATCTGGCGGGCACGACGCTGACGCACCTGCGCATTACCACCGGGGCGAGCGGCAGTGGGGCCATTGCCATCACCAATAACCCGAACTGGGCCGGTTTCAGCCTGACCCGCGTCGGTGGCGGCGAACTGCTGCTGGGGCCCGTCCAGCCGGCAACCAGCGGCAGCGATTTTCGCCTGACCGCGACCGACGGCAATATCCGGGTCGGCGGCGACGTTGCCGTGCATTCGTTGACCCTGGAAGCCGATGGGGCGGCAGCCGACCTGCTGATTGCCGGCAGCGGCGGCGGGCGCAGTATCAGCGCCCCGTACTCGTTGAGTTTCTCCGCCGGTCGGGACGTGATCCTGAGCGCCGGGTCGGTGGCCGGTGACAATGTAACGGTCAGCGCTGGGTACACCAATATTTTCGCCGGTCGCGACATCAAGGTGCTGGCAGATGGCGGCAGCGCGCTGCTGGCGATGACCAGCACCTCGTCGCAGACGCTGCACGCCGGCCGCGACATCCAGATCAGCGGCGGCTCGCAGGGAATTGCCGGCGCTTCGGCGGCGGTCAGCTCACTCGGCAGCCAGCAGCTCTACGCTCGCCAGAGCGACGCCACGGGCAGTCTCCTGATCCAGGCTGGAACGGCTGATGGGGCCAGCGCCGCGGCCCTGGCGGCAACGACCCAGACCATCGTGGCGCGCGATGTCGAGGTGATCGGTGGGGGCGGAGCCGGCGCCAGCGCGACGCTGGCCAGTAACAATCTGAACATGGTGGATGTGGCCGGTGGGGTGAGCGTGCAGGCCGGCGCCGGCAGCAATGCCTATGCCGTCGTCGATAGCAGCGGCTTTCAGTCCATCGGCAACCAGAACACCTACTATTACGACCCGACGGATTTCATTCTGGTTCAGGCCGGCAGTGGTGTCGGTAGCTACGCCGCCATTCGCGGTAGCGGCGGACAAAATCTGCAGACCGTGGGCGATGTCAGCGTCCTGGGCGGCAGTGCGGCCGGCAGCGATGCCGAAATCTATGCCGCCGCCGGTAGCCAGAGCATTGGCTCGACCTACGGCTATTGGACCGCGGCCACCCAGAACATCCGGGTCGAGGCCGGGCTCGGCGGCACCGCGCGAATTCAGGCGGCGGGTAGCCAGAGCATTCTGGCCGGCGGCAACATTTCCGTACTGGGCGGCGCTGCGGCCGGCATGACGGCCGCCATCGAATCGACAACGGGCGCGCAGACCATCGGTTATGCCTATCAGGGATTTGCCTATAACCCGACCGACAATGTCACCGTCCAGAGCGGCAGTGGCAGCGGGGCCGCTGCCTGGGTCAAGGCCTATGCCGGGCAAACCGTCGATGCCGGGCAAAGCATCAGCCTGACCGCTGCTGGCGGGCATGCCGAGATGTCGACAGCCTTTGGCAGCCAGACCATCGGCAATCGCCAGGGCAGCTACGACCAGACCGATAGCATCAGCCTGACTGCCGGCAACAGCGCCGCCAGCCAGGCTCGGCTGAGCAGTGGCGGCGCGCAAACCGTCAACGCCACCGGGGCCATCAGCGTGGCCAATGCGGGGAGCAGTTTGGCGGCGATCATCGCCGGCAGTACGCAGAACCTCAATGCCGCCAGCCTGGCGGTGAATCTCGCGTCGTCATTGGCCAGCGCGGTCGCGGAAGTACGGACCAGCGGCAATCAAACCATCACCCTCGATGGCGGCCTCGGCACGGCAACGCTGAGCGTGACCAATGCCAGCAGTGCCGCCGGAACGCTGGCCCAGGTCAGGGCCGACGGCGACCAGGTGGTGGCGATGCCCTACAGCACGGCCGCCGGTAGCCTCAAGATCGGCGATGTGGCCGACCAGGGACAGAGTTTGCTCTACGCCGGCGGCACGCAGAATCTGCTGGTCGGCGACGTGCTCGTTCAGGGCGGCGCAACGGCAACGGCTGCGGCCAAGATCCTGGCCGTCGGCAATGCCGATATCAGCGCGCTGAATGGCTCCGTCCAGGTCTTGGGCGGCGCGGCCGGCTCCGCCGCCATCGATCCGCCGGTGCTCAATCTGGTGACCAACGGCTCGGTTATTGTCACGGCGGGGGCCGCGGCGACGGCGACGGCGACCATCACGGCCGGCAATATCAACCTCGGGGCAACCAATGGCAGCATCCTGGTCACTGGTGGCCCGGTTGCCGGTGCCCTGGCGTCGATTCTCGCCAATGGCACGCCGGGCACGATGAATATGTTTAGTTCGGGCAACCTGACGTTTGCCCCCAATGTCGGCGGGGCGACGGCGACGGCCCTGGCAACCGCCGGCAACAACATCGTATTGAATGGTCTTTGCCTCGGATGCGCGGGCGGTCTGGTTGGCACGTTCAACATTACCGCCGGCACGCCGCCTGCCGCACCGTTCATCGATGCCGGATCGGCGGCCTTGCTTGAGGCGACCGGCGGGATTATCGCGCTCATGGATGGTCTGCAGGATCTCTACGGGGTGCTGGCCTTGAACGACGAGGGCGAAATTACGATTGATATGGCCCGGCGGCGCTTGCCGCAGTGTCATTGAGCCAGGCGGGAACGAGGGTGACGGCGTTGATGAACAGGTTAATGTGTTGCGGACTGGGCATGGCCCTGGCCCTGATGGCGGAGACTGCCGTCGCCCAGCAAAAGGTCGGCAAGGTCGAATTTGCCCAAGGCCTGGCGACGGCCCAGCAAAAGGGCGCCGAGGCGCGCTTCATTACCGGCGGCGAGCCCCTGCTCGAAGGGGATCTCATCACCACCACCGACAAGGGCTATGCCGTGCTTGCCCTGGCCGACGGTACCAAGGTGACGCTGCGACCCGGCACGGCTTTCCAGATCGATCAGTTTGCCCACGGTCAAGGGACCGAGAGCGCGCTGTTGCGCTTGCTCAAGGGCGGTATGCGGGCGATCACCGGCCTGATCGGCAAGCGCAATCCGGGTGGCGTCAGGGTCAGTTCGGTGATCGCCACCATTGGTATCCGGGGCACCAGTTTTGACGCCCGCCTGTGCGGTAGCGATTGCCGCGACGAGCAGCGCGGCAACCGTCCGCAGCCGGGACAAGGGGCACCGGTGCCGGCGCCGGATACCGTCGTCGGCCGCATCGTACGCATCAGTGGCGAGGCTTCGGCGGTGCAGGCGGGGGGCACGCCGCGTCGCCTGGCCGACGGGGCGCCGGTACTGGTCGGCGATGAAATCCTCACCGGGCGCCAGGCCACTGTCGTCATCGCTTTCCGTGATCAGTCCAAGGTTTCCCTGGAGCCGCAGACGCGCTTTCGCGTCGATGCCTTCAGTTATGGCAAGTCTGGACAGAGCGACAACTTTGCCATGCGTTTGCTGAAGGGCGGATTGCGTGCCTTTACCGGCTTGATCGGCAAGAAAAATCCGGCGGCGGTGTCCGTATCGACGGTGGTGGCTACCATCGGCGTACGCGGCACCGGCATGGACATCAATTGCGAAGGGCCGTGCGCCGCCACGCCGCAGCCGGTGAACGAGGCCTGCAAGCCGGCGGCCAAGGTCAAGGGCCGGCGTTCTGATCCTGCCTGTCCGGATGGCCTGTTCGTGCATACCTGGGACGGCAAGATTTTCATCGGCGGTGCCGGCCAGGATCTGGAAGTCGGCCTTGGTGAAGCCGGGTTTGCCGGTGTGGAAAAGCCGTCCCGACTCCTGGCGAGCGTTCCCGACTTCATGCAAGGCTTTCTCTCGCCGCGGCCGGACGGCGTCGAGGTCGACTGGCAATCGCTCTTCGGCAGCACCGCCTATAGCGGTGACGATGGCCTCTACGCCTTGGTCCGGGATGGCTTCATCGTTCTTGAAGCGAGCGGCGGGAATTTGAACCTCGGACCGGGTGAGGGCGGCATGGTCGGGCTCGATGGCGTGCCCCACCGGCTGGCTCCGCTACCCAGTTTCCTCGTCGATGATCCCTTCCCGGCACCCGAGGATTTCAATAGTAGCGAGCCGTTCATCCTGCAGTTGTTCGGGGCAACAATGGGTAATCCCGGGCAAGAATTCTGCGAAATCCAGTAGCCGAAAATCATGAGAAAACAGCGTATGACCAACGCCGCAAAATTGCTAATTGGCGTCCTGTTGGCCGGGATTTCAACATGGGGAGAGCTTGCCGCACAGGAGTCAGGCCAGGCGCTGTCCGTAGCCGAGCCAAGGCTTGATATAACGCGCTTTCGTATCGATGGCGACACCCTGTTCCCGGGGAGCGAAGTCGACCAGCTGCTCAGCCCTTATGTCGGCGAGAAACGAACGATCAAGGATATCGAGCAGGCGGCGCGCGAACTGGAACGCAACCTGCATCTTCGCGGCTACGTCTTTCACCGGGTTTTCGTCCCCGCCCAAAAGCCGGTCGGCGGCGAGGTCGTCCTGCAGGTCATTCGCTTCAACCTGGCCAGCGTCGTCGTCAAGGGCAACGAGCATTTCTCCGCCGGCAATATCCGGCGCAGCCTGCCCACCCTGCAAGAAGGGGCAGCCCCCGACATGGCCAGCCTGGGCCGCGACCTGACGGCAGCCAATGCGAACCCGGCCAAACAGGCCAGCGTCACCTTTCGCGAGGGGAAGAAGCCGGAGACGGTCGATGCCGAGATCAAGGTCAAGGATGTCAGCCCACTCAATTTCTTCGCCGGCTATACGGCGAATCGCTCGGTCGAGCCCGTGCACCGCGACGACAGCCTGTACCGATTGACGCTCGGCGTGCAGCATTCCAATCTCTTCGATCTGGACCATGTGGCGACGGTTTCCTACACCACGGACCCCAGTGATATCGGGGGCGTCACGCAGTTGGGCGGCTACTACCAGATACCGATTTACGGTACCGGGCTGAACCTGGCGGCCTACTACACCTATTCGGATGTGGATTCAGGACGGATTCAGCAAGGGGGCGGATTTTTTGATGTCAGCGGCAAGGGAAATTTTTATGGCTTGCGCCTGACTCAGGCCTTGCCGCGGCTCGGGGCTACCCAGCAGACCGTCAGCCTGGCCATCGACGAGCGCTACTTCGAGAACAGTACGACCTTCCTGGGCGTACAGATTCAGCCCGATGTGGCTTCCCGCCCGCTGTCCATCCGCTACGCCGCACACCAGGATGCCACCTGGGGGAGCTATGGCGGCAACATCGAATATGCGGTCAACCTCGGGGGCGGCGCGGCCAATCAAAGCACCAATTATCGGTTGAATGGCGGCGATTATCGTTGGGATGCCTGGCGTTACGGCATGGATTTTTCCCTCGCCGACACCGGCTGGAATTATGCCGCGCGGGTTCGCGGGCAATGGAGCAACGATGCCTTGATTGCCGGAGAGCAATTCGGCCTCGGCGGCGCCAACTCCGTCCGCGGTTTCGCCGATCGGGAAGTCGCCGGGGACTATGGCTATCTGTGGAATGTGGAAGCCAAGGCGCCGGAAATCCTTTTCCCGCAGTTGCGGCCCATCCTCTTCATCGATGGCGGGCAAGCCCACAGCCGCACGGCAAAGCATCGCGAAACACTGCTCAGCGCCGGTGCCGGGCTACGTTGGCTAGCCCAGCATTTCGAGGCGACGCTGGATCTGGCGCGTGTCCTCGACCGGAACAGCCTGAATACCGAGGCGTCGATCACCCGCCTGCATTTGTCGGTTTTCTTTCGCTATTAGGCACAAGGCGCACCTGGCAATAAGCTGACGAAAATATCTGCCGGATTTGTCACTGCAACCCGCCGCCACTACCTGATGTCGAACGGCATGCATTATTCCCGGTGGGTTTTCGCCGAGAATCAAAGCCTTTGTCGACCTGCCGGGAGCGCCCCATGAACGACCACGACCAGCTGTCCTTCGATCTGCAAGGCAACCGCATCAGCCGCCGCCAGGTGCTCTGGCTGTTCGGCGCCGCCGCCCTGTCCGGCTGCGCCGCCTCGCCGGTCGGCGGCGGCTCGATCCTGGTCGGCATGAGCGAGGACGAGGAAAAGCGCGTCGACCAGCAGGTCGCCCCCAGCCAGTTCTCGCAGGATCTCGGCCCGGTCCAGGACGGCGCGGTCAACCAGTACCTCGCTGCCATCGGCCAGCGCGTCGACGCCCACACGCACCGACCGCAGATGCCCTATTCCTACCGCGTGCTCAATGCCAACTACGTCAATGCCTACACCTTCCCCGGCGGCGCCATGGGCGTCACCCGCGGCATCCTCGTCGACCTGCAGAACGAGGCCGAACTGGCAGCCCTGCTCGGCCACGAGATGGGCCACGTCAATGCCCGCCATGCGGCGCAACGCCAGGGCCAGGCGATGGTCGCCCAGGTGGCGGTGGCCGGCGCCAGCCTGGCGGCGTCGACCAGCGAGTGGGGTGGCCTGGTCGCCATCGGCAGCCAGCTTGGTTCCAGTGCGCTGCTCTCCAGCTACTCGCGCGACAACGAGCGCGAAGCCGACGCCCTTGGTCAGGAATACATGGTCCGCGCCGGCTACCCGGCGAGCGGCATGGTCGGCCTGCACCAGTTGCTGGTCGACCAGCAGAAGGAAGCGCCCGGCCTGCTGCAGACGATGTTCTCGACCCACCCGATGAATACCGAGCGGCGCGATACCGCCCGCGCGCTGGCCGACGGCAAGTACGCCGCCAGCAACAAGCGCGATGTCGGCCGCGAACGCTTCATGGACAGCACCGCCAGCCTGCGCCGCATCAAGCCGACCATCGACGCCTGCCAGAAGGGCGAACTGGCGATGGCCGGCAAGCAGTACGGGAAGGCCGAGGAGCAGTACCGCACGGCGCTGCAGAAGACGCCGCGCGACTACGCCAGCAATGTGCTGATGGCGCAGTGCCTGCAGGCGCAGGACAAGGATGCGCAAGCGCTCAACTACGCCGAGACGGCCAAGCAGATCTATCCGCAGGAGCCGCAGGCGCACAAGCTGGCCGGCGTGCTGGCCCTCGGCCTGCGCGACCCGGCCAAGGCCTACGCCAGCCTCGATGCCTACGACCGGATGCTGCCGGGCGATGCCGGCGTCACCTTCCTCAAGGGCATTTCGCTGGAAGGCCTGGGCAAGCGCCAGGAAGCCGCCAATCACTACAGCAGCTACCTGCGCCGGACGCGCCAGGGCAAGGCCGCCGAATACGCCCAGGGCCGCCTGCAGTCCTGGGGCTACGCCAAGTAGGCGCTTACTCGCCGCCGAAGCGGCGCAGACCGTCGAGGTCGAGGATGTTGATACCGCCGTATTCGCTGCGCACCAGTCCGGCATCCTCGAGCACCTTTAGCGCCTGGTTGGCCCGTTGCCGGGAAACCCCGGCCAGGTAGCCGAGTTCTTCCTGGGAAATCTGCAGCAGGCGGTTGGTACCGGGATACAGCACCGGGTTGAACAGCGCCGCCAGGCCGCGGGCGATGCGGGCGTCGGTGTCGAGCATGCGCTCGTTCTCGATCATGCCGATGAACTGGCCGAGGCGCTCGTTGATCTGGGCGATCAGGTAGCGGTTGAACGGAATGCTGTGATCCATCAGCCAGGTGAAGGTGCTGCGGCTCATGAAGGCGACGCGCGTCTCGCGCAGGGCCATGACGTCGTAGCGCCGGGGCTCGTTCTTCAGCAGCGAGCCTTCGCCGAACCAGCCGCCGGAGCTGATGCCGGTCAATGAGGTGGTCTTGCCGGTGGTCCAGTGGCTGGCCATCTTGCCCAGGCCGTCGATGACGCCCATCCAGTAATCGACGGATTCGCCCTTCATGCAGATGAAGGCGCCGGCGGCAAAGCTGCGTTCGACGGTGCCGGCCAGGGCCTTGAGCATTTGCTCCTCGGTCAGCTCCCGGCCCCACCGGGAGGAGCGCAGCAGTTCCTCAGCGTTTTTCAAGATAGTTGCGATTTAATTCGTCGATTGTCTGCCGGACGACAATTATAAGCCTGCGGGGGGGCTAATCTTTGTCTCAGATCGGGTTGTCGTCGTGGTGCACTGCAAGGTTTACGCGCCATCCGGCAATGCCCACAATGCGTCGAACGAACGTTAGACCGCGCACCCCCGAAGCGCGGCATCGAGGAGACTAAAGAATGCCCACGCAGGCGAATTTCGCTTCGCTGGATGGTTTGCATACCTTCCCGCGCTTGCTCTTCCATCACGCCAAGACGCGTCCCACTGCGCCGGCCATGCGCGAGAAGGATCTCGGCATCTGGCAGACGTGGAGCTGGGCCGACGTCGCTGAACGGGTCCGTGCCCTGGCCTGCGGCCTGGCCGCCCTCGGTTTCAAGCGCGGCGACAATCTGGCGATCATCGGCGACAACCGGCCGCACCTGTACATGATGATGACCGCCGCCCAGTGCCTGGGCGGCGTGCCGGTACCGCTGTACCAGGATGCGGTGGCCAACGAGATGCTGTTCGTGCTGCAGGATGCCGGCGTGCGTTTCGTCGTCGTCGAGGACCAGGAGCAGGTCGACAAGATGCTCGAGATCAAGGAGCAACTGCCGACGCTCGAGCACGTTGTGTACGACGATCCGCGCGGCATGCGCCATTACAGCCAGACCTTCCTGCACGATATCCACGAGCTGATGGAGATGGGGCGGATTCACGACCGCAATCATTCCGACTACCTCAACGCCGAGATCGAGCAGGGGCATTACGACGACGTCTCGGTGATGCTCTACACCTCGGGCACCACCGGCAAGCCGAAGGGCGTCTGCCAGACCCACGCCGCCTTCATCGCCGCCGCCCAGGGCGGGGTGCAGGTGGACAAGATGGACGGCAACGGCGACATCCTCTCCTACCTGCCCATGGCCTGGGTCGGCGATCACCTGTTCTCCTTCGCCCAGGCGCTGGTCGCCGGCTTCACCATCAACTGCCCGGAATCCGGCGAAACGGTGATGAACGACCTGCGCGAAATCGGCCCGACCTACTACTTCGCCCCGCCGCGCGTGTTCGAAAGCCTGCTGACCTCGGTGATGATCCGCATGGAAGACGCCGGCCAGTTCAAACAGAAGATGTTCCATTACTTCATGGACGTCGCTAAGCGCTGTGGCGGCGACATCCTCGACGGCAAGCCGGTGAGCGGCAGCGACCGCCTGCTCTACGCGCTCGGCAACCTGTGCATCTACGGGCCGCTGCGCAACGTCCTCGGGATGAGCCGCATCCGCGTCGCCTACACCGCCGGCGCGGCGATCGGCCCGGAACTGTTCCGTTTCTACCGCTCGATCGGCATCAACCTGAAGCAGCTGTACGGCCAGACCGAGACCTGCGCCTACGTCTGCCTGCAGCCGGACGGCCAGGTCAAGTCGGACACCGTCGGTGCCCCGGCGCCCGGCGTCGAAATCAAGATCGCCGACAACGGCGAGGTGCTGGTCAAGGGGGCGATGGTGCTCAAGGGCTACTACAAGCGCCCGGACGCCACCGCCGAATCGATCAATGCCGAGGGCTATTTCATGACCGGCGATGCCGGCTTCCTCGACGCCGACGGCCACCTGAAGATCATCGACCGGGCCAAGGACGTCGGCAAGCTGTCGAACGGCGCGATGTTCGCCCCCAACTACATCGAGAACAAGCTGAAGTTCTTCCAGCACATCAAGGAAGCCGTCTGCTTCGGCCACGAGCGCGACATGGTCTGCGCCTTCATCAACATCGACGTCGGCGCCGTCGGCAACTGGGCCGAGCGCCGCGGCATCGCCTACTCGGGCTACACCGACCTGGCCGGCAAGCCGGAGGTGCTGGAGCTGATCCGCGAATGCGTCGAGAAGGTCAATGCCGACCTGGTGCACGACGGCATGGTCGCCGATTCGCAGATCCACCGCTTCCTGGTGCTGCACAAGGAACTCGATCCGGACGACGACGAACTGACGCGGACGCGCAAGGTGCGGCGCAATTTCGTCGCCGAGAAGTACAAGGTGCTGATCGATGCGCTGTACGAAGGCAAGGCCAATCAGTTCATCGAGACCGAGGTCAAGTTCGAGGACGGCCGGCGCGGCAAGGTGTCGGCCGACCTGAAGATCGTCGATGCCAAGACCTTTCCCGTCGTCAAAAAGGTAGCCTGAACATGAGCAAGAAAATAGGCGACGTCATCCTCGACCTGCAGAACATTTCGCTGCGCTTCGGCGGCGTCAAGGCACTGACCGACATTTCCTTCAACGTCCGCGAGCACGAAGTCCGCGCCATCATCGGTCCGAACGGTGCCGGCAAGAGCTCGATGCTCAACGTCATCAACGGCGTGTACCACCCGCAGGAAGGCAAGATCATGTTCCGCGGCGAGGAGCGCAAGCAGATGGACCCGCACCGCGCCGCGGCCCAGGGCATTTCCCGCACCTTCCAGAACATCGCGCTGTTCAAGGGCATGAGCGTGCTCGACAACATCATGACCGGGCGCACCCTGAAGATGAAGAGCAACCTGCTGCTGCAGGCGCTGTGGTGGGGGCCGGCGCGTAACGAGGAGCTGGCGCACCGGCGCAAGGTCGAGGAAATCATCGATTTCCTGGAAATCCAGCACATCCGCAAGACGCCGGTCGGCCGCCTGCCCTACGGTCTGCAGAAGCGCGTCGACCTCGGCCGGGCACTGGCCATGGAGCCGAAGGTGCTGCTGCTCGACGAGCCGATGGCCGGCATGAACGTCGAGGAAAAGCAGGACATGTGCCGCTTCATCCTCGACGTCAATGACCAGTTCGGCACCACCATCGTGCTCATCGAGCACGACATGGGCGTCGTCATGGATATTTCCGACCGCGTCGTCGTGCTCGATTACGGCAAGAAAATCGGCGACGGCATCCCGGACGAAGTCCGTTCCAGCCCCGAGGTCATCAAGGCCTACCTGGGCGCCGGTCATTAAGCGGAGCAGAACATGGCATTCTTTCTCGAAACCCTGATCGGCGGCCTGATGGCCGGCATGCTGTACTCCCTGGTGGCGCTCGGCTTCGTGCTGATCTACAAGGCGTCCGGCGTCTTCAACTTCGCCCAGGGGGCGATGGTGCTGTTCGCCGCCCTGGCCATGGCCCGCTTCTCCGGCTGGGCCAATGCTGCGCTCGGCGGCGACAGCCTGGTGCTGGCCAACGTCATTGCCTTCATCGGCGCCGGCGGCGTGATGTTCATCGTCGCCTGGATCATCGAACGTCTGGCCCTGCGCAACCTGGTCAACCAGGAAGGGGCGACGCTGCTGATGG
Organism: Betaproteobacteria bacterium HGW-Betaproteobacteria-12; assembly: GCA_002842345.1. Classification (GTDB taxonomy): domain Bacteria; phylum Pseudomonadota; class Gammaproteobacteria; order Burkholderiales; family Rhodocyclaceae; genus Azonexus. The sequence goes on from PHCU01000015.1 coordinate 39,892, forward strand.
CCACCCTGGGCATCGCCTACGTGCTCGAAGGCATCGGCCAGACGCTGTTCGGCAGCGAAATCTACAACATCGACGTCGGCATGCCGAAGGACCCGGTGATCATGCTCGAAAGCGTCTTCGACGGCGGCATCCTGATCAACAAGGAAGACTTCTACGCGGCGCTGATCGCTGCCGCGCTGGTCATCGCCCTGTCGATCTTCTTCCAGAAGACCTCGACCGGCCGCGCCCTGCGCGCCGTCGCCGACGATCACCAGGCGGCGCTGTCGATCGGCATTCCGCTGAACCGCATCTGGGTCATCGTCTGGTGCGTCGCCGGCGTCGTCGCGCTGGTTGCCGGCATCATCTGGGGCTCCAAGCTGGGCGTTCAGTTCTCGCTGGCCACGGTTGCCCTGCGTGCCTTGCCGGTGGTCATCCTTGGCGGCCTGACCTCGGTACCCGGCGCCATCATCGGCGGCCTGATCATCGGCGTCGGCGAAAAACTGTCCGAGGTCTATCTCGGTCCCTACGTCGGCGGCGGCATCGAAATCTGGTTCGCCTACATGCTCGCCCTCGTCTTCCTGCTGTTCCGGCCGCAAGGTCTGTTCGGCGAGAAAATCATCGACCGCGTGTAACGGAGACAACACCAATGATTTACCGCGAAAACGGCCAGTTCAAGACTTCCTACGGGGCGGATCAGCAGATCTTCCCGATCGCCCAGGACCGCTACCTGGTCCTGGCCATCATTGCCTTCGCCTTCATCGGCGTGCCGATGCTGGCCGACGAGTATTTCTTCCGCGCCATCCTGATTCCCTTTCTGATCCTGTCGCTGGCGGCGCTCGGCGTCAATCTGCTGGTCGGCTACTGCGGCCAGATCACGCTCGGGGCCGGGGCCTTCATGGCTATCGGTGCCTATGCCGCCTACAACTTCCTGATTCGTGTGCCGGAATTGCCGCTGCTCGGCGTGCTGATCCTCGGCGGTCTGACCTCGGCGGCGATGGGCATCCTGTTCGGCATCCCCAGTTTGCGTGTGCGCGGCCTCTATCTGGCGGTGGCGACGCTCGCCGCGCAGTTTTTCTGGGACTGGGCCTTCCTGCGCATCGGCTGGTTCACCAACTACTCGTCGTCCGGTTCGGTGTCGGTGTCGAACCTGACGGTGTTCGGCTGGGACATTTCCTCGCCGGTGAACAAGTACCTGTTCTGCCTGGCGGTGCTGGTCGTCTTTGCGCTGATCGCCAAGAACCTGACGCGCGCTTCGCTCGGTCGCCAGTGGATGGCCATCCGTGACATGGACGTGGCTGCCGAAGTGATCGGCATCCGGCCGATGTGGGCCAAGCTCTCGGCCTTCGCCGTCAGCTCCTTCTTCGTCGGTGTCGCCGGCGCGCTGTGGGGCTTCGTGCACCTCGGTTCCTGGGAGCCGGCCGCCTTCTCGGTGGACCGCTCCTTCCAGCTGCTGTTCATGGTCATCATCGGCGGCATGGGCTCGATCGTCGGCAGCTTCTTCGGCGCCGCCTTCATCATCATCCTGCCGATCTTCCTCAACCAGTTCCTGCCGGCACTCGGCGACTTGTTCGGTATCGCCATCTCGACCGCCGCCGTGTCGCACGCCGAATTCATCATCTTTGGGTCCCTGATCGTCTTTTTCCTGATTGTCGAGCCCCATGGACTGGCCCGTTTGTGGGCAACCAGCAAGGAGAAGCTGCGTCTC
>PHCU01000016.1 GCA_002842345.1 Betaproteobacteria bacterium HGW-Betaproteobacteria-12
CGCTGCCGGTGGTCTGGCTGCCGCTCTGTCGACCGCTGCCGGTCTGCTGATGGCCATCTCCTCCGCCGTGTCGCATGACCTGGTGAAGGGCGTGTTCAATCCGAACATCAGCGAAAAGAACGAGCTGCTGGCTGGCAAGATCTCGATGGCCGTAGCCATCGTCATCTCCGGCTACCTCGGTCTGAACCCGCCGGGCTTTGCTGCCGGTACGGTCGCCCTGGCCTTCGGTATTGCCGCTTCCTCCCTGTTCCCCGCCATCATGATGGGTATCTTCTCCAAGAAGATGAACAAGGAAGGCGCCATCGCCGGCATGCTGGCAGGTCTGTTCATCACCCTGTTCTACGTGTTCGCACACAAGGGCATCTTCTTCGTCAAGGGTACGGACTTCCTGCCGATGATCGGTGGCGCCAACAGCTTCTTCGGCATCACGCCGGAAGCCTTCGGTGCGGTCGGCGCGCTGTTCAACTTCATCGTCGCCTTCGTAGTCGACAAGCTGACCAAGGAACCGCCGGAGCACATCCAGCACATGGTCGAGAACGTGCGTATCCCGCGCGGCTCCAAAGCTGTCGATGGCGCCCACTAAGTTGTATTGAGGTAAGCTCTCCCGTCCGGACACCGGACGGGAGATTCAAAAACCCCGCTGGCGATGTCCACGGGGTTTTTTATTGAGCGACCGATCAATCGATCAGGTCGCCAAAGCACCGAGGTTGAAGATGGTTTTTGATGTTCATGTGGCAATGACCTGGATCCTGTTCCTGGCCCTGTTCCCGATTGCGTTCTTCTGGCTGCGGCGTGCCTGGCGCATTGCCATCAACAAGGATTTCTCCGAGGTCGCGGTCAAACGTGGCGAACCGCCGCCGAATGCCGAAAAATACGCGCCCTACGAAGCGGCGATCAACCTGATCTGCGGCAGCATTGCCGTCGCCGTCATCGTCGGCGTATTCACCGGCGAAATGGATTACGACACCTGGATGGCCGTCGCCGGCTCGACGATCTGGTGCAAGTTCTTCCTGAGCTTTGCCTTGGGGCGCAACGCCCATATGAATGCCGACCTGAAGAAGAAGCAGGCGGAGATGGCGGCCAAGGCAGCAGCCGAAGCCCAGGCCAAGACGGCCGGCGAGCAGGGCTGAGCCCAACCAGCCCGCAGCCCCCACGGACCATCAAGGACGTGTCGTGATGGCCGGCAGAAAAACCTCGGTGACCAGCACGCTGCCGGCACCGAGATGATGGCGCGAACGTCGCGCCCAGAAGCCCGGCGCCGCACCGGCCGCGGCACAGACCCGAGGATACAGGGGATGCCGCGCATCGAGCCGCAGGTACTCGATTTCCTCGCGGACGAAGCCCGGATAGCGGAATAGCAGCGACCCCAGCGAACGATTGCCGAGCCCGGCGAACCAGGCGCCCAGCCGGCCGCTGCGCGGCGAAGACAGGACACTGTGGGCGAAGATCACCGGCACGCCGTCGCATTCGAGCAGCACTTCGCGCTGTGGCAGACAGGCGCGGCCAAAGACCTCATCGAGCGCCGGTCGACGCCCTTGCTCCAGCACGCGCACACGAAAACTCCGGCAATGCCGCTGGCAGCGCGCCGTCAGCGAATCCGGCTCGCTCAGCCAGCTACGCAAGGCGGCCGGCAGCAAACCATCCGGCTGCCGCCGCCAGCGACTCCGCCGCTTCACTGCGGCCGCGGCGCGCGTTCGAGGCCGCGCAGCTTGGCGCCGGCGGCGATGCCGCGCTGGGTGAACCAGCCGCGATTCATTTCCAGCGCGTAGCGCGCCGGACGCCGGGCGCAGTGGTTGTCCTCACTGTGCGGCTGCATGTCTTCAATATTGATGATGCCGCCCTCGGCATCGATGAAGGCCACCGACAGCGGCAATAGCGTGTTGCGCATCCACATGCAGTGGGTGTTTTCCTCGGTGAAGACGAACAGCATGCCGCGCTGCTGCGGCATCGCCTGGCGATTCATCAGGCCGGTCTGGCGGTTGCGGTCGGTGGCGGCGACTTCCGCCTCGATGCGGTGAAAGCCGGCGGTCAGTTCGATCACCGGCAGTGCCGCCTGCGCCCAGACGGCGGCGCTCAACAGGCTGGCGGCCAGGGCGGCCAGCAGGGTACGTCCCTTCATCTCATGTTCCCCGGAGTGTGCGGATATCGCCATCGATCTGACGCCACGCGCCGAGATCGAGCCCGGCCAGCGACAGCGCTCCGACCGCCGCCCGCACCAGGCGGAGCGTAGGATAACCGATCGCTGCGGTCATCCGCCGCACCTGGCGGTTCTTGCCTTCGCGGATGCGGATTTCCAGCCAGCTGGTCGGAATCGCCGCCCGATAGCGGATCGGCGGATCGCGCGGCCACAACTCGGCCGGCGCGTCGATCAGGCGGACCTGGGCCGGCTGCGCGGTGAAGTCGGACAAGCGAATGCCGGCGCGCAGCCGCGCCAGCGCTGCCTCGTCGGGCACACCCTCGACCTGCGCCCAGTAGGTCTTTTCCAGCTTGTGCTTCGGTTCGGCGATCTGCGCCTGCAGCTTGCCATCGTCGGTCAGCAGCAGCAGGCCTTCGCTGTCGGCGTCGAGGCGGCCGGCGACATAGACATCCTTGAGCGGAATGAATTCGGCCAGCGCCCGCCACTTGCCTTCCGGCGTGAACTGGCTGAGGACGCCGTAGGGCTTGTTGAACAGGATCAGGCGGGACACGACAGGGGCGGCTGGAAGGGATCGATGTCCCCGCCGCAGCGGGGAGTGGGCGCCGCGGGAGCCGTCAGTGGCTGGTTCCCTCGGACTTGGTGATTTTATTCCAGACGTTGTATTTGCCGACCGGTTTCTTCATCGGCAGGCGCTTCACTTCCTTCAAGGTGGCCGCGTCGTAGATGATCAGCGCGCCGTCCATTTCCCACAGACTGGCCAGCACGTACTTGCCGTCCTTGGTGAATTCGACGTGGGCGAAGGTCTTGCCCGGTGCCGGTTTCAGTTCGGCAGCGATTTCCAGCGTCTGCTTGTCGATGACCTGCATGGTGTCCTTGAATTCGCGGCTCATCATCGAGTCGGTCCAGGCATAGCGGCTGTTCTCGTGGCTGCGCATGAAGAAGCCGGGGCCACGGGTCTTGATCTGCTTGATCGTCTGCCAGCTGGCCATATCGATGATGCTGATCACGCCTTCATTGAGGTTCGGCGTGGCCATCACCGTCCTGCCCTGCCATTGCCAGCTGATGCCGGAACCGAGGTGCGGCATGCCGGGCAGTTCGAGGTCGGCGATCTTCTTGCGCGCATCGAGATTGACCACCTGACCGCTGACCGCGCTCTTGGCATCGTTGCGCGAAGCGCCCATGACTTCGTCGTAGTTCTGGGTGAAGTAGAAATCGTCGAGGTAGTCGTCGAGCTGGCTGCGCTGCGGATTGAGGAAGCCGGGAATGAAGGCGCCTTCGCGGTACTTGAAGTCGTGGATCATGCCGGCTGGAATGTCGTCGGCCTTTGGGTTGTAGGAGATCTCCCACACCTCCTTGACGTCCTTCAGCGCGGCGACAAAGCTCTGCCGCGGCGAAGCGTCGTACACCGCCGAGACGCGCGAGCTCGTCTTGCCGTCCTTGTCGGTGACCGGCAGGATCTTCTGCAAATTAAGGTCGGCGTCGAGGATGACCAGGCTGTGCGGCAGGTAGTTGGCCACCGCCACCCACTTGCCGTCGCCGGAGACCGCGGCGTTGCGCGTGTTGATGCCGGCGCGCACCTCGGCAATCACTTTCAGGTTCCACAGGTCGAACTTGGTGATCCAGCCGTCGCGCGAGGCGAAGAAGACGTAGCGGCCGTCCGGGGTGAATTTCGGCCCGCCGTGCAGGGCGTAGCGCGAGGGGAAGCGGTGAATCGGCTCCAGCTTGTCGCCGTCGAGGATCGACACATGGTGGTCGCCGGTTTCGACAACGACGAACAGGTTGAGCGGATCGGCGGTGAACACCGGTTTGTCCGGCAGCTTGCCCGGCTCGTGGACGATGCGCGAGGCGGTGATTTCTTTTTCCCCCCAGGCCGGCATCGGCTTGATCGGCGTGTAGGCGTAATCGACCAGGGCCTTGACCTCGTCGGCTGACAGCTTGTCGCCAAAGGGCAGCATCTGCGTCGCCGGCCGGCCTTCGCGGATGACTTTCTCGGCCTCCGGCTTGCGCAGGCGGGCCAGGTTTTCCGGAATCAGTGCCGGGCCGATGCCGCCCAGGCGGGCCTCGCCGTGGCAGCTGGCACAGTGCTCCTTATAGGCGGCCGGGGCATCGGCGGCCTGGGCCAGTTCCGACATCGCCAGCAGCGAGCAGACGGCCATGCCGGCGGGAATCAGGATGTTCCACTTGATCATGCGATTTCCTCGTCGGACAGGTAGCAGCCGGGATCTTCGGCCCAGGCATCGCCGGTCAGTTGCAGCGCGCGGACGCGGGTATTGCCATTGCAGATGGGCAGGTAGGCGCAGCTGCCGCAGCGCCCGCCGACCGCCCGCGGGTAAGCCTTCAGCCCGGCCATCAGCGCATCCGAGGTATCCGGCCAGATCTGCGAGAACGGCCGCTGCAGCACATTGCCCAGCGTGTGGTGCCACCACATGGTGTCGGGATGGACGTTGCCAAGATTGTCGATGTTGGCGACGTTAACCCCCGACGAATTGCCGCCCCACTGGCGCAGCTTGGCCTCGACATGCGCCGCCTGCTCGGGGAAGCGCCGGCGCACCCAGTGCAGAAAATAAACACCGTCGGCATCGTTGTTGCCGGTGGTGAACTCCTTGTCCAGGCCGCGCTGCTGGTATTCCCAGCAGGTCTCGAACAACAGGTCCATGGCCTGGCGGGTCAGCTGGTGCTGGGCGTCGTCCTTGCGGTTCTTGTTGCCGCGCCCGGCGTAGTTCAGGTGCGAGAAGTAGAAGCGGTCGATGCCTTCGTCCTCGACCAGCTTGAGCAGGCCGGGCAGGTCGTGGGCATTGTCCTGGGTCATCGTGAAGCGGACGCCGATCTTCAGGCCGAGATCGCGGCACAGGCGAATGCCTTTCAGGGAAGCCTCGAACGCCCCGTCCAGGCGGCGGAACTTGTCGTGCGTGGCGCCGAGGCCGTCGAGCGAGATGCCGACGTAGTTGAAATCGCATGCGGCGATCCGCTCAATGTTCTCCTTGTCGATCAGCGTGCCGTTCGACGACAGCCCGACATAGAAGCCCTCGGCCTTGGCCCGTTTGGCGATGTCATAGATGTCCGGGCGCAGCAACGGTTCGCCGCCGGAGAGGATCAGCACCGGCACGCGGAAGGCCTTGAGGTCGGCCATCACCGTATAGACCTGCTCGGTCGTCAGCTCGCCGGGGAAATTGGTATCGGCGGAAATCGAGTAGCAATGCTTGCAGGTCAGGTTGCAGCGGCGAATCAGGTTCCAGATCACCACCGGCCCGGGCGGATTGCGCTTGGGGCCGACCGGCGTCGGGGTGACGATTTCCTGCAGGTACTGGGAAATGCGGAACATGGACTTCCTCGAAATAGGGTTTTTCGTATTCAACGGCAGCGGCGCCGGCAACTCCTTGATACGCGTCAACCGCTTCCCGATAGCCGCGTTAATCGCTCACCCCGAGCCTTCCGCTATACTCTCCCGATGTTCCCCACCCCCCTTGCAGCAGCAGGCTCCACCCCTACCCTGCCGACCCCGTGGTTGGCCCCGGTCGCCGCAGTTTTACACGCTGGCGAAACCATCCAGGCCTGGCTGGAAACCGACCTCGACGAACGCCTGAATTTTGCCCGCGGCCTGCTGGTGCTGACCGAAGGCCGGCTGCTCGCCTGGCCGGCGAGCGCTGGCAGCTACCGCGAATGGCCACTGGCCGCCGGCCGGAACCTCGAGCATCACGATCACGCCGGCGTCGGCACGCTGGAACTGCTCGACGGCAGCGGCCGCCTGGCCGTTTGGCGCTACACCCTGGCGCGCAATCTGGCGGCGTTGCGCCTGATCACCGAATTCGACCTGCAGCGCGCCAGCCGGCTCAGCGGCCAGCCGGTCGTCCGCGCCAGTGACGACGTCTGCCCGAAATGCAAGGCACCGCTGCCACCGGGCGAGGACGAATGCCCGATCTGCACCATCGAAACCAGCACGCCGCCATCGACGTGGACACTGTTCCGCCTGTGGCGCTTCGCCAAACCGTACAAGGGCCGCCTGCTCGCCGGCTTCCTGCTGACCCTGGCGTCGACCGCGGCGACGCTGGTGCCGCCCTACCTGACCATGCCGCTGATGGACGAGATCCTGATCCCGTTCCAGAACGGCCAGCCGATCGACCGCGACCGGGTCATGCTCTATCTCGGCGGCCTGCTCGGTGCGGCGCTGCTGGCCTGGGGGCTCGGCTGGCTGCGCACCTACATCCTGGCGCTGGTTTCGGAACGCATCGGCCGCGACCTGCGCACCACCACCTACGAACACCTGCTCGGCCTGTCGCTCGAATACTTCGGCGGCAAGCGCACCGGCGACCTGATGGCGCGCATCGGATCGGAAACCGACCGCATCAACGTCTTCCTGTCGCTGCACCTGCTCGATTTCGCCACCGATGTGCTAATGATCGCCATGACCTCGGCCATCCTCTTTTCGATCAACCCGTGGCTGGCGCTGGTCACCTTGCTGCCGCTGCCCTTCATCGCCTGGCTGATCCACACCGTGCGCGACCGCCTGCGCACCGGCTTCGAGAAGGTGGACCGGGTCTGGGCCGAAGTCACCAACGTGCTCGCCGACACCATCCCCGGCATCCGCGTAGTCAAGGCCTTCGCCCAGGAAAAGCGCGAGGCCGAGCGCTTCCGCGACGCCAACAAGCACAACCTGGCACTCAACGACAAGCTCAACCGCACCTGGTCGCTGTTCGGGCCGACGGTCACGCTGATGACCGAAATCGGCCTGCTGGTCGTCTGGGGCTTCGGCATCTGGCAGATTTCCGAGGGCGACATCACCGTCGGCGTACTGACCGCCTTCCTCGCCTACATCAGCCGCTTCTACACCCGGCTGGACTCGATGAGCCGCATCGTTTCGGTGACGCAGAAGGCCGCCGCCGGCGCCAAGCGTATCTTCGACATCCTCGACCACGTGTCGTCGGTGCCGGAACCCACCAAGCCGGTGCATCTCGGCCAGGTCGAAGGGCGCATCACGCTGAAGCAGGCCAGTTTCCGCTACGGCACCCGGGCCGTCACCCGTGACGTCGACTTGGTCATCGAGCCGGGCGAGATGATCGGCCTGGTCGGCCACAGCGGCTCCGGCAAATCGACGCTGGTCAACCTGATCTGCCGCTTCTACGACGTCACCGAAGGCGCCGTCTTCATCGACGGCGTCGACGTGCGTTCGGTGCCGGTCGCCGAATTCCGCCGCAACATCGGCCTGGTGCTGCAGGAGCCCTTCCTGTTCTTCGGCACCATCGCCGAGAACATCGCCTACGGCAAGCCGGAAGCGACGCGCGAGGAGGTCATCGCCGCCGCGCGCGCCGCCCACGCCCACGAGTTCATCCTGCGCCTGCCGCAGGGCTACGATTCACTGGTCGGCGAACGCGGCCAAGGGCTGTCCGGCGGCGAGCGCCAGCGCATCTCGATCGCCCGCGCCCTGTTGATCGATCCGAAGATCCTGATCCTCGACGAAGCCACCTCCTCGGTCGACACCGAGACCGAGAAGGAAATCCAGAAGGCGCTCGACAACCTGGTGCGCGGCCGCACCACCATCGCCATCGCCCACCGCCTGTCCACACTGCGCAAGGCCGACCGGCTGGTGGTGATGGATCGCGGCCGCATCGTCGAGACCGGCAACCACGATGCCCTGATGGCGACCGAAGGGCATTACTACAAGCTTTATCAGGCGCAGGCGCGCAATGTCGATACCGAGGACGCCGATCCCGACGCGCCCGCCGTTCCCAAAACCGTCACCGTCTGAGGCGAGACCATGGCGCATACCCCATTCCAGCTGCAACGCGACGCTTACGGTCGGTTGGTCCTGATCGATGAAACCGGCGCCCGCCACGAAGGCGTCGTGCCGGTCCGCGCTTTTCCCATCGCCGCCCCCGACGACGGCATCGCCCTGGTCAACAGCGAAGGCCACGAGGCCGGCTGGGCCGACCGGCTGAGCGACCTGCCGGCAGCCGAACGGGCGCTGATCGAGGAAGAACTGGCCAGCCGCGAATTCATGCCGGCGATCGAGGCCATCCTCGCCGTTTCCAGTTTTGCCTGCCCGAGCACCTGGCAGGTGCGTACCGACCGTGGCCCGGCCGAAGTCCTGCTGAAAGGCGAGGAAGACATCCGCCGCCTGCCGCAGGGCCGCCTGCTGATCGCCGACAGCCACGGCATCCAGTTCCTGATTCGCGATCCCGCAGCGCTCGACCGGCACAGCCGGCGGCTGCTCGACCGCTTCCTGTGAGCCCCGACACCATGAAAAACATCGTCATCCGCGACATCATCACCCTGCGCGGCCCCAACATCTGGACCTACCGGCCGGTGCTCGAAGCCTGGGTGGATATCGGCGAACTGGAGGAATTTCCCTCCAACAAGATTCCCGGCTTCGCCGAGCGCCTGGCAGCCTGGCTGCCCTCGCTGGTCGAGCATCGCTGCAGCTACGAAGAGCGCGGCGGCTTCCTGCGCCGCGTCGAGGAAGGTACCTGGCCCGGCCATATTCTCGAACACGTGTCGCTCGAACTGCAGAATCTCGCCGGCCTCCCCGGCGGTTTCGGCAAGGCGCGCGAAACCACCGAATACGGCGTCTACAAGGTGATCATCCGCGCCTGGCACGAGGATGTCTCGCGCGCCGCCCTGTACAAGGCCCGCGACCTGGTGATGGCGGCGATCGAGGACCAGCCGTTCGACGTTGCGGCGACCGTCGAGGAACTGCGCGACATGGTCGATTCGAAGTGCCTCGGCCCGTCCACCGCCAGCATCGTCGATGCCGCCGACGACCGCGACATCCCGGCCATCCGCCTGCTCGACGACGGCAATCTGGTGCAACTCGGCTACGGCGCCGCCATGCGCCGCATCTGGACGGCCGAGACCGACCGTACCAGCGCCATCGCCGAGACCATTTCGCGCGACAAGGATCTCACCAAGTCGCTGCTCGAGTCCTGCGGCGTGCCGATTCCCGAGGGTCGCGAGGTGAAGAGCGCCACCGACGCCTGGGACGCCGCCGAGGACATCGGCCTGCCGGTCTGCGTCAAGCCGGTGGACGGCAACCACGGACGCGGCGTCTTCATCGACCTGAACAGCCGCGCGGAAATCGAGAAGGCCTACGCCATCGCCGTCAATGAAGGCTCCGGCGTACTCGTCGAACGCTCCATCCCGGGCAGCGAACACCGCCTGCTGGTAGTCGGCAACCAGCTGGTCGCCGCCAACCGCAGCGACATGATCATCGTCACCGGCGACGGCAAATCGACGGTGCGCCAGCTGATCGACAGCCAGATCAATACCGACCCGCGCCGCGGCCCGACCGAGCTGCATCCGCTGTCGGTGATCCGCATCGACACCGCCGCCCGCATGGAGCTGGAACGCCAGGGGCTGGACGCCGAGGCCGTGCCGGACGCCGGCCGCGAAGTGCTGATCCAGCGCAACGCCAACCACGCCTTCGACTGCACCGACGAAGTGCATTCGGAAACCGCCGCCGTCTGCGCGCTGGCCGCCCGCATCGTCGGCCTCGACATCGCCGGCGTCGACCTGGTGTGCAAGGACATTTCCCAGCCGCTGACCGAACAGGGCGGCGCCATTGTCGAAGTCAATGCCGGCCCCAGCCTGCTGATGCACCTCAAGCCCGGCATCGGCAAGCCGCGTCCGGTCGGCAAGGCCATCGTCAACAACCTGTTCGCCGCCGATGAGAGTGGCCGCATTCCGGTGGTCGGCGTTTCCGGCTCACGCGGCAAGACGCCGGTCGCCCGCCTGATTGCCCACCTGCTGCACCTGTCCGACCGCCAGGTCGGCCTGGCCTGCAGCCAGGGCGTGTTCCTCGGCCGCCGGCAGGTGCAGAAGACGGATGCCGCAAACTGGACCGGCGGTCGCCGGCTGCTGCTCAACCGCACCGTCGAAGCGGCGGTGATCGAGAACGGCGGCCAGGTCATCCTCGGCGAAGGCCTGCCCTACGACCGCTGCCAGATCGGCGTCGTCACCAACATCCTGCCCGAGGTCGAAGACCTCGGCCGCTGGAACATCCAGCCGACCGGCGGCGAATATTTCACCACCTGGCGCGCCACCTACCGTACCCAGATCGACGTCGTCCTCAAGGGCGGCCATGCCGTGCTCAATGCCGAGGATGCGGCGGTCGCCGATCTGGCCGAACTGTGCGACGGCGAGGTGATCTTCTTCGCCGCCGACGCCGCCTGCCCGACACTGGCCGAGCACCGCGCCGCCGGCAAGCGGGGGGTCTACGTCAGCGATGGCCGCATCTGTTTGGCCAGCGGCAGCGACGAGATCCGTCTCGGGCGCCTGGCCGACGTGCCGGCCATCGGCAAGGCCAGGAAGGCCGAGGACATCGCCAACGTGCTGGCTGCCGTCGCCGCCGGCTGGGCGCTCGGCCTGACCCAGGACGTGATCGTCACCGGCATCAAGACCTACGGCCTCGACCTGGCCGATCCCTTCGCCCTGCTGCCCCGCCGCGCCCGCAAGTCGGCCGGCGTCGCCAGCCGCATCTAACGCTGAGAAAGACCGATCATGGACGTTTCCCGCATCCGTGCCCTGCGCGGCCCCAACCTGTGGAGCCGCCACACCGCCATCCAGGCCATCGTCACCTGCCCGGACGCCGAGCTTGCCATCGCCGACCTGCCCGGTTTCGAACCGCGCCTGCGCGCCCGTTTCCCGGAGCTCGGCGAGCTGATCCCGACCGATCATCTCGATACCGTGTCGATGGCCCACGCCCTCGAATTCGCCGCCCTCGGACTGCAGGCCCAGGCCGGCTGCCCGGTGACCTTCAGCCGGACGACGCAGACGGTCGAAGCCGGCGTGTACCAGGTGGTGGTCGAATACACCGAGGAAGACGTCGGCCGCCTGGCCTTCGAGCGCGCCGAACAGCTGTGCCAGGCAGCCCTCGCCGACACCCCCTTCGACCTCGACGCGACGCTGAAGGAACTGCGCGATCTCGACGAGGACATCCGCCTCGGCCCATCGACCGGCGCCATCGTCGCCGCCGCCCAGGCGCGCGGCATCCCGTTCCGCCGGCTGACCCAAGGCAGCCTGGTGCAGTTCGGCTGGGGCAGCAAGCAGAAGCGCATCCAGGCGGCGGAAACCAGTTTCACCAGCGCCATCGCCGAAGCCATCGCCCAGGACAAGGAACTGACCAAGCAGCTGCTGCACGCCGCCGGCGTCGCCGTGCCGACCGGCCGGCCGGTGTCCGATGAGGACGACGCCTGGAAAGCGGCGCTGGAAATCGGCCTGCCGGTGGTCGTCAAGCCGCAGGACGGCAACCAGGGCAAGGGCATCTCGGTCAATCTGAGCAGCGAGGAACAAATCCGCCAGGCCTACCGCGTCGCCATCGAGTTCCGCGACGACATCATGGTCGAGAAGTACCTGCCCGGCCACGATTGGCGCCTGCTGGTCATCGGCGACAAACTGATCGCCGCCGCCCGGCGCGATCCGCCGCTGGTCGTCGGCGACGGCACGCACACGGTCCGCCAGCTGGTGGACATCGTCAATAGCGATCCGCGCCGCTCGGACGGCCATGCCACCTCGCTGACCAAGATCCGCTTCGACGAGATCGCCCTCGCCCGCCTGGCCGAACAGGGTTACGGCGCCGACTCGGTGCCCGCGCGCGGCGTCCGCGTCGTGCTGCGCAACAACGCCAACTTGTCGACCGGCGGCACCGCCACCGACGTTACCGACGATGTTCATCCGGAACTCGCCGCCGCCGCCGTCGCCGCGGCGCAGACCGTCGGTCTCGACATCGCCGGCATCGACGTCGTCTGCGACACCATGCTGAAGCCGCTGGAAGACCAGGGCGGCGGCATCGTCGAAGTCAATGCCGCGCCCGGCCTGCGCATGCACCTCGACCCGTCGTTCGGCAAGGGCCGGCCGGTCGGCGAAGCCATCGTCGGCATGATGTATCCCGACGGTCACGACGGCAAACCCGACAACGGCCGCATCCCGGTCGTCGCCGTCACCGGCACCAACGGCAAGACGACGACCAGCCGCCTGATCGGCCGGATCTTCGAGGCCAACGGTCTGCGCGTCGGCATGACCAGTACCGACGGCATCTACGTCGAGAACCGCCGTATCGACAGCGGCGACTGCTCCGGTCCACGCAGCGCCCGCAACGTCCTCGGCCACCCGAACGTCGACGCCGCCGTGCTCGAAACCGCCCGCGGCGGCCTGCTGCGCGAAGGCCTCGGCTTCGACATGTGCGATGTCGCCGTGGTCACCAATATCGGTCTCGGCGACCATCTCGGTCTCAACTTCATCACCACCGTACATGACCTGGCGGTGATCAAGCGCGTCATCGTCGAAAACGTCGCGCCGACCGGCACCGCCGTACTCAACGCCGCCGACCCGGTGGTCGCGGCGATGGCCCGCCACTGCCCGGGTCACGTCACCTTTTTCGCCCTCGATCCGATGCACCCGGTGCTGGCCACCCATCGCGCCCAGGGCAAGCGCGTGCTCTACGTTGAAAAAGGCGACCTCGTCTGCGGCGAAGGCCGCAAGAAGCACCGCATCGCGCTGGCCAACGTGCCGCTGACGCGCAACGGCACGATCGGCTTCCAGGTCGAGAACGTCATGGCCGCCGTCGGCACCGCCTGGGCGCTCGGCTACGACTGGAAAACCATCGAGCAGGCGCTGGCCGGCTTCGTCAGCGACGCGACGACCGCACCCGGGCGCTTCAACGTCTTCGACTACAAGGGCGCGACGCTGATCGCCGACTACGGCCACAACCCGGATGCCATGCTGGCCCTGGTCGGCGCCGTCGACAAGATGGCGGCCAATCGCCGCTCGGTGGTCATCAGCGCCGCCGGCGACCGGCGCGACGAGGACATCCGCCAGCAGACGGAAATTCTCGGCCAGGCCTTCGACGACGTGATCCTCTATCAGGATGCCTGCCAGCGCGGCCGCGCCGACGGCGAAGTGATCGCCCTGCTGCGCGCCGGCCTGGAAAACGCCAAGCGGGTCCAGCATGTCGAGGCCATCGACGGCGAGTTCATCGCCATCGATGCGGCGCTGCAGCGCCTGCAGTCCGGCGACCTGTGCCTGATCCTGATCGACCAGGTGGAAGAAGCGCTGGCCCACATCGCCCGGCGTATCGCCGAGAGCCGGTAGGCGTCAGGGGAACAGCGGCCGGCTCAGATGCGCAGGCCGCTCTTCTTCAGAATGCGCGAGGAAAACAGGATGTCCTTGGCGCGGCAGCGCGGGCCGAGCAGCTCGGCGATGATGCCGGCCTTGCTGCGCACTTCGTCGTGCGTACTGCCGTGGACCATGGCGAACAGGTTGTAGGGCCATTCGGGCAGGGCGCGCGGCCGGCGGTAGCAGTGGGTGACGAACTCGAGGGCGCCGACCTCGGCACCGATGGCATCAACTTCCTCATCCGGAACGTCCCACACCGTCATGCCATTGGCCGTCCAGCCGATGGCGTAATGATTGGGCACAGCGCCGATGCGACGGATGACGCCGGCGGCGAGCAGCTTTTCCAGGCGCTGCATGACCTCCTCGGGGGCGATGCCGAGGCGGCCGGCGACCGCATGGTAGGGCCGCGACACCAGCGGCAGGCCGTTCTGCGTGGCGACGATCAGAGCCCGGTCGGTATCGTCGATCATGTCCGCACCGCCAGTTTCATTTCGACGAAATACTCGCGTTCCTTGGGGAAGTTGCGCACCGTCAGGCCGGTGCTGCGCTCGATGCGGGCGATCGCCTCGCCGACGCCGGCCGGCGTCTCGGTAGCGAGCACGAACCACATGTTCAGGTGATGCTCGCGGCGGTAATTGTGGGCCACCTGCGGCAGCGCGTTGACCTGCGCCGCCACTTCCTCGTAGCGCGCCTCGGGCACGGCCAGGGCAGCCAGCGTGAAGGCGCCGCCGATGCGTTCGATCTGGTACATCGGCCCGAAGCGGGTCAGCACCCGCTGGCTCAGCAGGCGATCGAGGCGCTCGAGCAGTTCCTCCTCGCCGATGCCGAGTCGCCCGGCAACTGCGGCATAGGGCTCGGCACAGATCGGAAAGCCGCCCTGCAGTTCGTCGATCAGCCGGCGATCGACCGCATCGAGTTCAGGCATAGCGGGCACCGTTCTGCTTGTAGCGGGTCAGCGAAAACAGCACATCGTGGGGGCAAGCCTCGAGACCATGGCGCTGGCGCAGGTCGGCGATGATCGCCTCGACCTCGCCACGCTCGCGACCGTGGATCATGCAGAACAGGTTGTACGGCCAGTCCGGCAGAGCGCGCGGCCGGCGGTAGCAGAGCGTCACCGCCGGCTCCTCGGCCAGCGCCCGGCCGATCTCGCCGACGCGCTCGTCGGCGATGTCGTGCACCAGCATGGCATTGGCCAGGTAACCGAGTTCGTGATGGCGGACGACGACGCCGAAGCGCTTGATCGCCCCGTCCGCCAGCCAACGGCGGATGCGCCCGAGGACGTCGGACTCGGAGGCGCCGATGCGCTCGGCGATCAGCGCGAAGGGCCGGATGAACAGCGGCAGCCCTTCCTGCAGCACCGAGACCAGGCGGCGTTCGGCCTCGTCGATCGGCGCTGCCGGTTCGACCCGGTGGGCGGCGGCGACCGGCTTGCCCTTCTGCCCTTGCAGGCAGAAGCCGAGGTCGATATGGAATTCTTCCTGCAGCGGCAGCGCCAGCAGCGGGTAGCCGGCGGCCTGGGCGATGGCACCGAGCGACGCTTGCAGGCGCCCCTCGCTGCCGGCGGTGACGACGAACCACAGGTTGTAGCGGTGTTCGCGCTCGTAATTGTGATTGACCTCGGGGAAGCGATTGACCGCCGCCGCTACCGCGTCCAGGCGCTCGGGTGGCACGGCCATGGCGGCCAGCGTCGAGGCGCCGATGCGCTTCGGGGCGAAGACGGCGCCGACGCGGGAAATCTTGCCTTCGCGGCGCAGTTTTTCCAGGGCGCCGAGCACGGCCTTTTCGGCGACGCCGAGACGCGCCGCCAGTTCGGCAAAGGGTGCCGGACAGAGCGGGAAATCGCGCTGGAATTCGTTCAACAGGCGGAATTCGAAGCTGTCGTTCATCAGAAACCGATGCGCGCGGCGCGCGAAGTGAAGAAGATGCCGGACGGGCTGTCGGCGGCGATCTCACCCAGGCGGGTGAAACTGGCCGTGTCGTATATGAGAACTTTATGATCGTCGCGGGCCGAAAGCCAGATGTTTTCGCCGCGCGGCGTGAATTCCATGTGCAGGATGCCCTTGCCCGGCGCAAAGGCATGCACCACCTGGCCGGCCAGCGTGTCGATGACGTCCATCTTGGCGTTGTCGGGGAAGGCAAAATTGACCCAGACCTGACGCCCGTCCGGCCGGGCCATGACGAACACCGGCTGGCCGCGCACCGGAATGCGGCCGACTTCCTTCCAGGTGGCGACGTCGACGACCAGCACCTCGTGCCGGCCGATCGCCGGCAGGTAGGCCTTGCCCTGCGCCACCGACCAGCCGCGCAGGTGCGGCATCTTGAACACCGGCAGCTTTTCTTCGCCGCGGCCGTAGTTTTCCAGGATCTTGCGCGCGCCCTTTTCCGGCTGCCAGAGGTCGAGCATGGCGACGCCGTCCTCGCCGAAAAGGCCGGCCAGGAAGTAGCGGCCATCCGGCGTCACCAGCCCGTCGTAGGGCTGCTTGCCGGCCGGGAAGCGTTGCGTCGTCGGCTGGCGCGGATTGGAGAAATCGGTGACCCAGATCTCGCCGGCATCGAACAAGGCATAAACAAACTTGTTGCCCGGCGAGTCGGCCAGGCCGACGACCTTGGAGAACTGGCCCGGCGCGTATTCGGCCGGCACCTCGGCGAGCAGTTCGAGGGTTTCGGCATCGAAGGCCTTGATGCCGCCCGGGGTGTAGTTCTGGGCGACGACAATGCGGCCATCCTGGGAGATCGAGCCGCCGATGGCATTGCCGGCCTGGATCACGCGCTTGACGATCTTCTCTTCCAGCAGGTCGATCTTGGTCAGCCCGCCGTCGCGGCCGAAGATGTAGGCGTAGCGCCCGTCGCGGCTATAGACGGCGGAGGCGTGCGAGAGATCGCCGAGGCCGGCGATGCGCGCATAAGGCTGGCGCGAGCTGGTATTGACCAGAGTCACGTGGCCGCTGGCGCGTTCGATGACCAGGCCGAGGTCGCCGGTGCCGCGCAGTGGCGCGCTGTGGGGCGGGCTGGCGCAGGCGCCCAGCAGGGCGGCGAGGAGGAGGGGAAAAATCCGGCTGAGGATCAGTTTCATTTGGGGAACTCGCTCATCAATTGGTCGACGATCCACAGCGCCTCGGGTTCCGTCAGAAATTGTTTCCACGGCGGCATCGGCGTACCCGGCCGGCCGTAGTAGATGGTCGCCGCCAGGCCCTCGGCCGGCTTGTCGCGCAGGCTGGCCGGCAACAATGGCGGGCCGAGACCGCCCTGCAGCGTCATGCCGTGGCAGGAGCCGCAATCCTGGCGCACCAGATGCACCAGTTCCTGCTGCCGCGCCGGCGCCGGTTCATTGGCCCAGGCGGCGGAAACGGCCAGCAGCAACAGCGGCAGGAGTCTATTCGGCGACAAGCACTTCTCCCTTCATTTCCGGGTGCGGTCCGCACTGGTACGGATAGCGTCCGGGCTGTTCGAAGCGGCGGAGCCAGCTTTCATCCGGAAACAGGCGCTCGGATTCCAGGCCGTTTTCATCCGGGAACTGCACCGAATGGCTGGTGCGCTTCTCCTGGTTGGTCCAGCGAACGCTGTCGCCGGCCTTGATACTGACCGTCGGCGGGTCGAAGCGGTAGTCGGCGATGCGCACCTCGAGCACCGTCTGCGCCGTCGCCGTCAGCGACAGGAGCGCCAGGAGAAGAGGCGCCCCCGCCGCCGGCCGCCATCGACGAGAAGCGATGACAGCGGCAGGCATCACGGCTTACTGCTTGACCGCCTTGACGTCACCGTCCGCCCCCAGGCCGATGGTCTGGTTGAAGGAGACGTGGTGGAAGCGGCCGCCGGCATGGTCGGCGTGGATGGCGATGCCGAAGGTGACCGGCTTGCCGGCGACCAGCGTGGCATTGCCGGCGAGGCTGCGGGTGAAGGTCACCGTATAGGTGTCGCCAGCCTTGGCGCCTTCCGCCTTGGCCGCTGCCTTGCCGCCTTCCATGGCGCGCTTGTCGGTGACGCTGCCGTCGAAGGACTTGCCGCTGCTGCGCCATTGCAGCAGATCGTAGGCGCCGCCCTTGACATACTTGGTCTTCTTGTCGTCGGCGCCCGGCATGGTCCGCGCATCCTGGTGGCAGGTCGCCCAGCAGCCGACCTGCTCGCCCATGGCCACCTTGTCATTGGGGAACATCAGGCTGGCCTTGACTTCGTTTTCCTTGTCCGACTTGTCGCCGCCGCCGGCCGGGGCCTTGAAGCTCAGGCGGACGTAGAGGTTGCTGGCATCGTAGGCAGCCTGGACGCCGACCGTGTAGGTGCCGACCTTGGGCGCGGTCTTGGGTTCCAGTTCCTTGCTCTGCAGGCGCTTGACGTCGAGGCTCAGCTTGCCGTCCTCGATGTGGCAGCCGGCGCAGCTTTCGCCCTTCTTCAGGCCGGAAGCACCGCTGTGTTCGCCTTTGCCCTGAACCCATTCGATCGGTGCGACGCCGGGGTGGAATACGTGCACATCCTTCTTCGGCACTTTGCTCCAGTCGGGAGCGGCCAGGGCCGCGGTGGCGCCGCCGGCCATCAGGGCACCGAGGACGGCGAGGGATACGAGATTCTTTTTCATCGTGGTCAATCTCCACAAGTTTGTCGATTCCGGCGCCAGGCGGCACCGGCAATAACGGGATCCGACACTGGACATGCTACGGGGGCTTGCGCCCCCGTAGCTTTATGCCAGATCAAGAAATCCGCAGGTGATCAGTAGATGTCGTGCTGCGTGTTGTAGACGTTGAACTTGCCGGTCGGGGTGATCATCTTCGGATCGGTGATCACCTTCTTGACCTTCAAGGTCGCATCGTCATAGACAACGATGGCGGACTGGTCGGTCTTGCCGCCCCACAGCGAGATCCACACTTCCTTGCCGTCCGCCGAGTATTCCGGATGGACAGCGCGCTTGGTCGCCTTGGCTGCCGGCATGCCGGAATCCTTGGCCACATTCAGCACGGCCTTCGGCTTGGAAAGATCGGCCATGTCCCAGACGGAAACCGATTCCGCCAGATCCTTGTCCGAGTTCTGCGCCGAGTCGGCCCACAGGTGCTTGGAGTTCGGATGCGTCTTGACGAACAGGTTGCCCGGGACGTGCTTGATTTCCTGCACGACCTTCCAGTTGTACTGCTTGTACTGGGCGTTCTTCGCGTCATCGGACGGCGTCGAGATCAGCGTCACGACATCGGCGCCGAGGTGACCCGTGGCCCACACCGGACCGAACTTCGGATGGGTGAAGTTGGCGCCGCGACCCGGGTGCGGAATCTTGGCGACATCGACCAATGCGGCCAGCTTGCCGGTCTTGGTATCGACCGCGGCGATCTTGTTGGAGGCGTTGGCAGCCACCAGGAAGTAACGCTTGGTGGCATCCCAGCCGCCGTCATGGAGGAACTTGGCGGAGGCGATGGTGGTCGTCTTCAGGTTTTCGATATCGGAGTAATCGACCAGCAGGATCTGCCCGGTTTCCTTGATATTGACCACCCATTCCGGCTTGATGAAGGAAGCGACGATGGAGGCGACGCGCGGCTCCGGATGGTATTCGCCATCGACCGTCATGCCGCGGGTGGAGACGACCTTGCGCGGCTTCAGCGTATCGCCGTCCATGATCACGTACTGGGGCGGCCAGTAGGAACCGGCAATGGCGTACTTGTCCTCGAAACCGGCGAACTTGGAGGTATCGACCGAACGGGCGTCGAAACCGATCTTCACTTCGGCAACCACGCCCGGCTTTTCCATCCACAAGTCGATCAGCGACAGGCGGCCATCGCGGCCGATCACGTAGACATAGCGGCCGGAAGCCGACAGGCGGGAAATATGCACCGCATAGCCAGTCTTGACGATGCTGCGGATTTCCTTGGTGTCGCCATCGATCAGCGCCACTTCGCCGGTATCGCGCAGGGTCACCGAGAAGAAGTTCTTCAGGTTGAAGTTATTCATCTGCTTGGTCGGACGCTTGTCGACCGGCACGATGACCTTCCATGAATCCAGGGTGTCCTTGAAGCTGTATTCCGGCGGCACATCCGGCGTGTTCTGGATGTACTTGGACATCAGGGCGATTTCTTCCTTGGTCAGGATGTCGTCGAAGTTGACCATGCCGCCGTCGGTACCGTAGCCGATGATCTTTTCCAGACGCTGCTGGCCGAGCTTCAGCGTTCCGCCTTCGGTCACCTTGCCGTCCTTGTCCTTCTTCGACCAGTGCGGCTCGAGGTTCTTGCCGGTGGCACCCTTGCGCAGCACGCCATGGCAGCCGGCGCAACGCTCGAAGTAAATCTTCTTGGCCTGTTCCTTCTCGGCCGCCGTCATTTCCAAACCCTTGGCTGCCTGTGCAAAGGCGGAACCCATGGCCACGGTCATGGCCGACAAGGCAAGCATCCCCACTACGCTTCTTTTCATCGCTTCTCTCCTAGAACAAACAATAAATGCGTTCATACCCCCAACGCGATGACCGCAAGGTTGAACTTGCGAAGGCCTTCCATCCTTGATTCCCATCAAGCTTTTTGAGCATCAAAAAACATTGATATTCAATGACTTGTACTCACTTCGCACTAGTTGACTAGTTCTTTGTGGGTAGGTAGGCACAATCATTGACCTGCTGCTATTGGCAGGGGCCGAGCGGGGCATTAGGATGGCCGCGACAATTTGGGAGAGAGCATGCACACCACGAACGCACTGGAAAAAGGCAAGGTCTGGCTGGTCGGTGCCGGCCCCGGCGACCCCGAACTACTGACGGTCAAGGCCGCCCGCCTGATCGCCGCCGCCGATGCGCTGGTCTACGACCATCTGGTCGGCGACGGCATCATCGATCTCGCCCGCCCCGAGGCCCGCCGCATCTATGCCGGCAAGCAAGCCTCGAAACACACGCTGCCGCAGGATGCGATCAACGACCTGCTCGTCGAGCTGGCTCGCGAAGGCCTCTCGGTCGTCCGCCTGAAAGGCGGCGACCCCTTCATCTTCGGCCGCGGCGGCGAGGAACTGGAAACCCTGGTCGCCTCCGGCATTCCCTTCGAAGTCGTCCCCGGCGTCACCGCCGCCGCTGGCTGCGGCGCCTATTCCGGCTTTCCGCTGACGCATCGCGACCATGCCCAGGCCGTCACCTTCGTCACCGGCCACCTGAAGGACGGCACGGTCAATCTCGACTGGCCAGCGCTGGCCCGCCCGAAGCAGACCGTCGTCTTCTACATGGGCATCGGCGCCGCCGGCGAGATCTGCCGGCAGATGATCAAGCACGGCCTGCCGTCGCTGACCCCGGCCGCCGTCGTCCGCAACGGCACCCAACCCGACCAGCAGACCCTGCTCGCCACCCTTGGCACCTTGCCGCACCGGATCGAGGAAACGGGCATCAAGCCGCCGGCGCTGATCGTCGTCGGCTCGGTGGTCAACCTGCACGAAAAACTCAGCTGGTTCGAAAAGCCATGAAAGCCCTCCTCCTGCTCGCAGTCCTGGCGAGCGGCCCGGCGCTCGCCTACACCGGCGACGAACTGCGCGGCGACTGCCAGGCGGCCGACGCCCAGTACCGCAACGAACTGCGCGACGACCCGGCGACGACCGTCCGCGCCACCCGCTGCCTCGCCTACGTGGCCGGCTTCGCCGACGGCTACGCGGTCAGCAGACACCTGGCCGACAAGGTCGGCGTCGGCCTCAACGCCTTCTGCCTGCCGCAAGACGACAACCTGCCGGCGCGCCTGGTGCGGGCTGTGCTCGCCCACTTCGAACGCCTGCCGCCGAACAGCGACAGCGGCACCGCGACCCTGGTCGCCGGCGCCCTGAGCCGCGCCTTCCCCTGCCCGGATTAGCTTGAACCGGGCCGATGATTCGGGGATAATCCGCGCTCGATTTGCCCCGATGGCGGAATCGGTAGACGCAGCGGATTCAAAATCCGCCGCCGAAAGGTGTGCCGGTTCGAGTCCGGCTCGGGGCACCAGATAGCAGTTTCAAGTAGTCCAAGCAAGTCCAGAGAACCCGCCTAAGTGCGGGTTTTTTATTGCCTTTCGCTCCACATCGGTCCAGAATCGTCCAAACAAATCCGGACCCCGATGGGGGTAACTATGGGGGTAAGAGCACCTACCCCCACGGGGGTTACCCCCAAACACCTACCCCCACCGGCTACGGCGCCGCCCCGTCAATCGAAGGAGCAACCGCCATGCCTCTGACCGACACTGCCATTCGTTCCGCCAAGCCGACCGAAAAGCCCTACAAGCTGGCCGATGAAAAGGGCCTGTTCCTCCTGGTGAATCCCAACGGGGCCAAATGGTGGCGCCTTAAATTTCGGGTTGGGGGTAAGGAGAAGCTGCTTTCCCTCGGGACTTACCCCGATGTCGGGCTGAAGAAGGCCAGGGCGGACCGCGATGCCGCCCGCTCCATGCTGGCGGATGGCATTGACCCCAGCGAGCACCGCAAGGCGACCAAGGCCACCAGGGAGGCACTGGCCGCCAACAGTTTCGAAATCATCTGCAGGGAGTGGCTGCAGAACAAGCGGAGCAATATCGAGGAAGCCCAGTACACGAAGGCGCTGGCCCGCCTGGAGAAGGATGTACTCCCCTGGATTGGCAGCCGGCCAATCACCGACATAACCGCCCCCGATGTCCTGGCCGTGCTGCGCCGGATCGATGCCCGTGGGGCACGCTACACCGCCCACAAGGCGAAAAGCGAAATCAGCCAGTGCTTCCGTTACGCCATCGCTACCGGCCGGGCCGAACGCGACCCCTGCCCCGACCTGAAAGGCGCCATCCCCGCCCCCAAGACGGAGAACCTACCCTCTATCACCAACCCCAAGGACGTCGGCGAAATGCTGCGGGCCTTCGATGGCTTCAAGGGCACCTTCGTTGTGAAGTGCGCCCTGGAGATTGCCCCGCGGGTATTTGTCCGCCCCGGCGAACTGCGCAAAGCCGCCTGGGAAGATATCGACCTGGAGAAAGCCGAATGGCGCTACCTGGTCACCAAGACGAAGACCGAACACCTGGTGCCGCTGGCCGCCCAAGTAGTGGCCACCCTGCGTGAACTGCAGGCACTGACCGGCCATGGCCAGTACGTCTTCCCCGGCCGCGATCCCAAGCAACCCATGAGCGAAGCCGCCGTAAATGCCGCCCTGCGCCGCTTGGGCTACGACACCAAGACCGAAATCACCGGGCATGGCTTCCGGGCAATGGCCCGCACCATCCTGCATGAGGAACTGCACCAGAAACCTGAGGTGATCGAGCACCAGCTGGCACACAGCGTTTCTGATTCCCTGGGCACCGCCTACAACCGCACCAAGTTCCTGAAGGAGCGCAAGGCGATGATGCAGCTATGGGCAGACTACTTGGACAAACTGAAGGCTGGGGCTGAGGTTATCCAGCTGCGAGGCAATACCGCCGCCTGACGGAATCAGGCAGAGCGGGCCGGATACTGTTGGAGCAGTAGCCGGCCCTGACCATTCATCACTGCAAAGGAGTGAATCATGGCTGAAAACCATTCTACCCGCGCCATCAACTCGGATCGTCTCAACCGGGCAACGCTCAGATTGAGCGGAGCCCGCGCCCTTATTGCGACCCTCGGTGTATTGGTATCGGAATCAAGCGAGATTGAGGTGACAGGCAATTTGATGGGAGAGGCACTGCAAGGCATTTCCTACCTGCTGGAAGATGTCGACGCCGAACTGATGGCAACCGACGCTGCAGCCCCGGCCAAGCCCTAATCAATTCGCAACTGCGAGGAGTTACGAAAATGGCTGATGCGGAACATACCGACCTTCCACATGGCGTCTCAATTCGCCGTGAATATTCATCTGGCGTCGAGTACATCGGAACCGAGCAAGCACTGTTAGCGGGCGGCCTTCTAACGCCTGAAGCTATCGAGGGACTAGGAAGGTTTACGCGGCAATTCACAATGTCCCCTGATGGTAGTTTTCTGATCGTTGGCGAAGGGAAAGGCAAACGGATCACACATCGGCACCGTGAAATTGGGGCATATGCCATCAAGCGCCTACATGATGAGAACATTTCTCTCTTTAAGTACCGAACCAGGCTTGAGGAGATGGCCATCGATTACGCCAAACGAGAGCAGCGCGAAAGGGAGGCGCAACAGGAAGCGTGGCAATTGGCCAAGAAGGCACACAGCCAGCCTGATTTCCCGGAGCGATGGAAAAATGGTGTCCTTTACCATGTGGGGCAGGTTGAAAAGCTCATTGATGGAAAGCTTGTTTTCACAGATTTTCCGGATATCGGTCTCAAGTCTCGCGACCTTGAGGCAGCCAAGCAGGCTGTTTCCACGCTTCGCGACATTCTCCAATGCGCCACGCCCGTTATTAAGGACAAAATTCAGCAAAGCAATGTCGTCTCCTTGAGACCTTCCGCATTTGAATACATGAAACTTGGCTGATCGAGCACGCCGCCCCCTAGTCCGGCCAGATGAAAAGCGGGAATCCTTCGCCCGCCTGGGGGTGGCATCCATTCGAGGGAGCGCACGAAGGGCGCTATGCAAAATCAAAGCGACGCAAGCCAGCTGCCTGAGTGGATACCTTGGGGCGGGAAACTCGTCTACGAAACCATCCAAGGCAATGGCGGCTTTAGCCAGCCCAGGATGTCCGACGTAATGGACAAGCTGTTTTTCTCTCCGCAATTGAAGTCCATTTGGCAATCGCTTTCTGAACTCTCCATGCCTGAGCAGGGATGGAGTTACCTGATTGGAAGTCTAGTTTACGCGATTGAGTGCGCACCCGAGCGCGGTAAGCGAGCAACGAAAGAGACCGGAAGCGAGAAGCGGAAAATACTTGATAGGCAGCAGGCTGCGGACAAGCTTCTTCGCCGTATCGAATCAATTTCCCGAGAACTGGCGGCAACTCTTGCTGAACTCGAAAACAATGGCGGCCAATTACCAAGCGAGGCTTACAGCGGACTCGCCCTTATTCGGTCGTCGATTGAAACCTCAGGCGCTTCGAAAGCATGCTGCGAGAAGCAGTTCCGGACTTTCGAGCGATCCTTGTCCAGTTACGAACGAAGTCACTTTCCTTCACCAGAATCGTTAATTTTGGGACTAGCCGAGGCCGCCAAAGAGCATCCGGCATGCGCTGAGCTTTACGCAGATGACCCATGGCTTTCATCTGGCCAATCAAGCTGGAAGGATTATGTTCGAGTGCTGATGGCCGAATTCGAAGAGTGCAAGAGGATGTACGGTACTGCACCAAAATTCACGGATGCCCAGTGGACGCTGCTTCTTCAGGTATTCATTGACAAATCAATCAGCAGGCAAACCGTCTCTAAGGGGTTGATTGAGCTGTAAGGGATTTTTCGTCAGAGACAGAAAAAAAACCCTATTCGACTAAAGCAAATGGACTGCCCAGTATTGCCTAGGCCTTCAACGCACTTAGGTACTACAACATGGACATTCCACAAGACGGCTTTCTCCGATTGCCGCAAATCATCGGAGATAGGAAGCGCGGCATCCCCGCGATTATTCCGGTCTGCAAATCAGCCTGGTACGAAGGGTGTCGAACGGGGCGATACCCAAAGCCCGTGCACCTTGGCCCCAAGACGGTAGCCTGGTCCCGTTCGGCCATTGCCGAACTCGTTGAGAAGCTGAAGGGCTGACCATGGATCAGCCTTCCCTTCCCGGCATCCCCACCCTGCCGCCCTTCGCCACCGCCAACCCCCGCGAAATCCGCATCATCTGCGCCCTGGCATCCGGGGCATGCAGCCGGGAGGAACTGGACCGGATTGCCGGCGCCTCGAATGTGCCGGATGCCATCAAGGCACTGCGCCTGCGTGGCCTCGATATCCCTTGTGATCGCCTCCCGACCACCGACAAAGACGGCGAGCCTGTTCAGCGTGGCCGCTATCGCTTCACCGATGCCGACCGCGAACGCACCGCGGCAATCTGGGGGCGGCTGCCATGAGCGCTCCGACCATCAAAGGTTGCGCGGTTAAAGCTGTTTCTGCACTGCTCGGCCGTATGGCAAAGCAACGCTATGGAAAAGCAGCGGCGACTTCCCGCGCAGGCATTCATTCCAAACCCAAACCGGGTACCTCTACCCCTATACAACCCAAAGGAGTATCAAACATGTCCACTAATCTCTCTGTCGAAGAAATCCTGGCTCAGATTCCTGGGGCACAGCAAGCCATCGCCGAAAACACGAAAAAACGCTGGGAAGCCACTGCCAAAGAAAGAGGCGAGTTAATCAAACAGGCGATGGAGGCCGAAGCAAGGCTTCCAGAACTGGAGAAAGAACTCCGTTCCGCCCAGGCCGAAGTCAAGCGGGCCTATGAATCAATTGGAACATTGGAACGGCGGGTGTGGGCGGCGCAACAGGCCTTCTCTGATTGCCGGGGAATCTGGACTGCCCGCATGGATTCACTTGCCGAAAAATTCGGCAATAGAGAAATCAATACTGCCTTGACCAAGCTTGGCGCTTGGCGAACTCATGTCGAGTACATGGCGAAAAATGGGATTGGATCCATTGAAGCTAACCGCCAGCGTCGAGAACATGCCATCGAGGTCCAAAAGGAACTTGAGAGCCTCGTTTACGCGAATGGTCACCCGGAAGAAATAAATCAAAAAATTACCGAAGCCATGTCCTTGATCGCCATGGACGGTTTCTAAATGACTGACGATCAATCTATCGAAGCCGGACTGCTGGCCCTAACGAGGAAGCTGGAAACTGTCGGTGTCCAATTTTCCGACATGAAGGATATTGTCCGCCACGCTGTACTGCGCCTTCATGAAGAACGTCGCGAGGTATATCTCGGCTACTGGCTGGATGAAAAACTGCGCTTGATTGATGTGTGCGAACTGGCCATCGGGTCTAGTACAGAGGTTATCTTCGATACACGTTACATCGCCCATAGGGTTGCAGCAGCCGGAGCCGCTCAGGCCGTATTTGTTCACAACCACCCATCCGGAAACAGCCTTCCTTCACCCGAAGACCGGCAAACAGCGAAAGCCATCGATAACGCACTGATCGCGATAGGCGTTTTTCCGGCCGCTCATTTTGTCATCGGCAATTTGAAAGCCGAAGAAATTAGGTCTGGGGAAGTAGTTGAGTTTGTCATCCGAAAGGTCGATGTAGCTATCTGCAGTTTATGCGGTACCGCCTTGAATGCTGACCGCGAACGCACGGCGGCAACCTCGGAGCGGCTGCCATGATCGTTCCGACCTTCAAAGTGCTTGGCCTGCAGGCCCTGCATAGCAGCCTGCAAGACGTCGAGAAGCAAACCCGGTTCGGCATCGCCAAGGCCATCACCAAGACCGCCAAGGCAACTGAGCTGGCGCTGAAGGAGGAAATGCGGGCCAAGACGGATCGTCCGACGCCCCATTACATGAAATCAACCTTTGTCGCCCCGGCCACCAAGCGGCGCCTGGTGGCTCGTGTCGGCTTCAAGGATCGCCTGGCCTCGAAGAATCTCATCAGCGCCGCCGAGCGCTTCGGCCATCACTTCGAGGGCGGCGCCCGTTTGCCCAAGGGACTGGAGGGCTACCTGCGCCGCGCCGGCCTGATCGGTGCGGATGAATTCGTTGTGCCTGGTGCCGGCGTCCGCCTCGACCAGTTCGGCAACATGAGCCGCGGCCAGGTGCAACAGCTCATTTCACAGCTGCGCATCGGCCTTGACCCTTACGCCTATGCCTCGGGCAGCAAGCGCAGCCGTCGCAACGTCAAGAAGGCCGGCCGCATCTTCTGGGCCCGCGGCAATGCCCGCGATGGCCACCTGCAACGAGGCGCCTATATCGACCTGCCGCCCCCGGTCGGTATCCGCCCCCTGCTGGTCGTCATTGACTCGCCTTCCTACAAGCGCCGCTTCGACCTGCCCCGTATCGCAGAAACCACCATCGCAAAGACCTGGGAGGAGAACCTCCGTAGCTCCCTGGTTGATGCCTTCAACTCCGCCAAGTAAAGGACCTACACCATGCCGAAAACCTTCCAAGTCAATGCCAATAACAAGACCTTCACCGTCCACGATATGACCATCGCCGAGCTACGCATCTGGTGGGATGGCATCGCCGCCCCCGGCTCGCCGTGCGACATCGCCAGCGAATACGCAGTGCCGGGGATTTCTCTGGACGACCTGGCCATGCTCTGCCATTGCGAGCTCGCCGACTTCGACGACCTGACGGCCAGCGAGCTGGCGCCGATTGCCGAAGCAGCCAGGGAACTGAATCCGCACTTCTTCCGGCTGCGTGAATCAGTTGCCGAGGCCAGCGCCCGCGTTCTTCAGCTCTTGACCGAGACCTATACGGCTATCGCACAGGGAGAGGCCCAATGAGCAACCCGAGAACAGTCGTTGAAATCGGCGGCGACAATGCGCCGCTGAAAAAGGTACTGAACGAATCGAGCGGCCTTGTCGGCAAGTTCGCCAACAACATGGCGAGCGTGCAGCAGGTTGCCGCCCAAGGCATGCAGAAGACCGGGGGCGGCTTTGCCGCGCTGGCGCTGCGTGGCCTCGGATCGGTCGCCACGCTCGCCGGCACGGCCGCCGCGGCAGCCGTCACGATGGCAAATAACGCGGCTCAGGCGGCGAACGAAATCAACAAGCTTTCTGCCAGCTCCGGCATGGGGGCGCAGGACATGGCCAAACTGTCCTATGCCTTCGATGTCGGCGGCGTTGCAACCGAGGTTCTTGGGCAAGGGCTCAAGGGCCTGGCCATCAAGATGAACGAGGCGACCAGCGGCAACGCCGATGCCCAGGAAGCCTTCCGGGACTTGGGCGTAGAGGTCAAGGACACCAGCGGCCGGATGCGCCCGATTCAGGATGTGCTGCTAGATGTTGCCGAGCGCTTCAAGCAGATGCCAGACGGCGCCCGAAAGTCCGCCCTGGCGGTGAAGCTGATGGAAGAATCCGGACTGAAGCTGATTCCCGTACTCAACCAAGGCGCCGCCGCGATTCGCAAGTTCGGGGAGGAAGCCGAGAGCATCGGGATTGTCTTCACCCCCGAGCAACTGGCCGCGGCCAAGGAATGGGAGCAGAACCTGCAGCGCCTGAAAGCCGCCGGTACCGGGCTGGCGCACAACGTGGGCAATGAGATTGTTCCGCACATGGCGCACCTCTCCACCATCCTGCTGGAAAACAAGGGGGCGGGCCTGGGTTGGTTCGATTCGTTCATGGCCATGCTGACCGGCTCCAACAACCC
Organism: Betaproteobacteria bacterium HGW-Betaproteobacteria-12; assembly: GCA_002842345.1. Lineage (GTDB taxonomy): Bacteria > Pseudomonadota > Gammaproteobacteria > Burkholderiales > Rhodocyclaceae > Azonexus. The sequence goes on from PHCU01000016.1 coordinate 28,322, forward strand.
GGCACAGCGCATTGCCGACCTGACGGAAAAGCTGGAATTGCTCAGGGCGAAACAGGCGGAACTGGCGAAGAACGGCAGCCCGGCCGATAGCGGCCTCAACGAGAAGATTGCCGAGAACGAGCGGGCGCTGGTCTATTTCACCGGCAAGGCCAAGGAAGCCGCCAACGCAGTCGAGAAGGCAGAGGCGGAAAGCGCCGGCCGCCGGGCAGACATTGAGCAGCAGCTGGCAACCAAGAAAGCCGACCTGGCCAAGTATGTGCGCTTTATCCAGACCGGCGAGCAGTCGCTGATTGAGACCAACGCCAAGGCCAGCATTGATCGCCAGATTGCTGACCAGACGCGCCTCGTTGATGCCGTCCGCAGCGCCTGGCAGCAAACCCGGAAGGATGCGGAGAAGGCGAAGACCGACGCCGCCGCGCTCAGTGGCGAAGCTTCACGGGTGCGCACCAATGCAGCGGACAAGGCGCAGCAGATGCGCGATGGTGGCCTGACCGAAGAAGAGCGGCAGGGCGCCAATGCCTTCCGAGCTGAAGACATGCTTAGCCAGGGGCGCTTCTATGCAGCTGCAGCCGGCGCCGCCCAACTCGACGGCCGCGCCGCTCAGTTCGAGCAGTACGCCAAGCAGGCCAAGGAATTTCTTGACCGTGCCGAGAAGTTCGCCGAAGCCTCCGGCAATGCCGACCTGGTAGAGCAGACCGGCAAGCAACAGGCCGGCCTATTGGATACCCAGGCGAAGGCCAAGCAGAAGGAAGGCAGCGACCTGGACGCCCAGGCCGGCCAGCAGGCGCAGACCTTGAACGAGCTTCAGGCAAAGCTAGAAGCCCTGAAGGAAAGCGCCCGCTCCATCTCCGTGAGCCTGAAAACCGACGAACTGAAAGCCAACATTGCCGACCTCGAAGCCGAGCTGGCGAAATTGACGGCGCCGCGCCAGATCCCGGTAAGCATCGTCAAGACCGGCGGAGATACCCCCGCTCCTGCCGATACCCCGACCCGCGCCTTTGGCGGCCCACTGCCTGGCCGGGCGCCGCATGACCGGGCAGACAATCAGCTGTATTGGGGCACGCCCGGCGAGTGGGTCATTCAGCGGCCGGCGGTTCGCCACTACGGGGCGGCTTTCATTGCGGCGCTGAATGAAATGCGGCTGCCGAAGTTCGCCAACGGCGGGCAGATTGGCGCCCCGGTCATTCGCGGACTTGATCTGCCGCGGGCAATCGCCCCCAGCACGGCCGCCTCCAAAGGTTCGAGCGGCACGCCGGTTGTGCTTGATTTCGGGAAGCTTGGCCGATATGAGACCAGCGCAAAAGAAGACGTGGCGAAAGCTGTTGTTGAGGTGTTTCGCCGTGCTGCACTGACTCATGGGGGCCGTTGATGATAGCCACACCGAAGCTGCACAACCTGGAAGAGATCCCGGAAGGAATGACGGTCGGCGACTTCAATCCAGCATTTGCCGGCATCAGAAAGGAAATCCGGGTGGGCAAGTTCAGCGAGTGCTGCACCTGCTGCCGCAAGCCTTTCAACGCTGTCCGCAAGCCCCGCCGGGACATTCGGTTATATCCGGCTGATATCGCCGTTCCCATTGCCTGGGCTTACCCGATTTGCGGCCGGTGTGCCGTGCTGTGGCGCAACGGAGGCAGTGATCGGGAATCGGTCCTGGCGGCCGTCGAAGCCTTCCACCTGGGAGACAGGGTAGACCAATGAGCGAATCCTTCATTCATCAGGTTGCCGGCGCCGCGCTCGGCAACTTCGATGCGGTCATGGATCATTGCGGGATGGCCGGCGGCAAGGACCAAGCCCGCGAATACCTGGCACTCAACCCGAAGCGTTCAGACGCCAAGCTGGGGAGCCTGGCCACCAATCGGGACACCGGCGCCGGGGGTGACTTCGCCACGGGCGAGACCTGGGGCGACCTGGTTGCATTGACGGCCTGGCGCTTTGACTGCTCCCAGCTGGAAGCCGCCGAGCGCCTGGCCGACCTGCTAAGCATCCCCAAGCCGAACCGCCAGAGACGCGCCACGGGCGCCGAACGAGCCAACGGCAAGGGCAATACTCAGGCGCTGGCCCGGCGGACGCCTGCCGCCCCGGCAAACCGCAAACCCGCCCCGGCGGCTGATGACTGGCAGTGCGTTATTCCTGTGCCGGCCGATGCAGCGCCCCCGCCGGCTGTAAATCCCCGCCAAGGCCGCCCGTCCATCCGCTACGAATACCGCACCGAAGCGGGCGACCTTGGCTTCCTGATTGATCGCTACCAGGGCAAGGACGGCAAGAGCTTTGCCCAGCTGACGCTCTGGCGAGGTCCGGACGGCCGCATCGAATGGAAATGGAAGTCACCGCCAGCGCCCCGTCAGTTGTACGGCCTTGATTTGCTGGCGGCTCGCCCGGCGGCGCCTGTGATCGTCTGCGAAGGCGAGAAGGCCGCCGAGGCTGCCCGGAAGCTGGCCCCCGAGTTCGTTTGTGTGAGCTGGCCGGGCGGATCGAACGCCGTGGATAAGGCCGGCTTTGCACCGCTCGCCGGCCGCGATGTCACGCTGTGGCCAGACCTCGACGAGCCGGGGGCGGCTTGCATGGGGAAGCTGGCGGCGACGCTGGCAGCGCTGCCGGTGCCTCCGGTGGCGCTCTACCTGGTGAAGCCTCAGGCCTTCGGACTGAGCGGCAAGGGCGATGACGCCGCCGACCTGCTGGGATGGGATGCCGAGCGCTTTGCCGACGTCTGCACCCGCACCGAGTGGCGCACGGCAATCGAGGCCACCAAGCCGGAAAAGGAAGGCACCGCGGCTACCAAGGAAGGCAAGCCCGGCAAGGCATCGGCGCCAGCCGGCGGCCCGCGCATCTGCTACAGCCTCGATGTCGGGGGCGTGTACTTCACCGACAACGACGGCGCCGGCAAGTGGATTTGCTCATACCTGGAACCAATGGCCCGCGTGCGCAATCCGGATAACCAGGGCTGGGGCCTGCTGGTCCGCCTCTACGATCCCGACAACGTAGAGCACAAGCTGGTTATCCCGATGGCGCTGTTTCGAGGCGATGGCCTTGAGGTTGCCGGCATGTTGCTTGATGCCGGCTTGACCATGGCCACCGGCAACCGGCAGAAGGTGATTTCCTACCTGCAGAGCACCCGGCCCGATGCCCGCGCACGCATCACCAGCCGCACCGGCTGGCATGCGACCAGCGACGGCCCGACCGTCTATGTGCTGCCAGATTGCGCCTTTGGTCATGGCGCCGATGAATGGTTGTATCAGGCCGAAGGCAGCAGCGCCCATGCCTTCAAGACGAAGGGCACCGCCGAGCAATGGCGGGACAACGTGGGGCACCTGTGCCGCGGTAATTCACGCCTGCTGTTTGCCGTCTCCGTGGCCTTCGCTTCCCCGCTGCTGCACCTGGTGGGCGGCGAATCCGGCGGCTTTCACTACCGCAGCAACTCCAGCGACGGCAAGACAACGGCGCTCCGGGTTGCTTGCTCGGTCTGTGGCGACAACGGCTATATGCAGCGCTGGCGGGCAACAGACAACGGACTGGAAGCCCTGGCCATGCAGCACTGTGACTCCCTGCTGGCCTTGGACGAACTGGCCCAGCTTGACCCCAAGGTGGCCGGCGAAACCGCTTACATGCTGGCCAATGGTGCCGGCAAGACCCGCGCCGCCCGCACGGGCGGGGCACGGGAGCGGGCGTTCTGGCGGGTGCTGTTCCTCTCGGCTGGCGAGATCAGCCTGGCGCAGCACATGGCCGAAGCGAACCGCACAACCCGCGCCGGGCAAGAGATTCGCCTGGTCGATATCAACGCCGACGCGGGGGCGGGCCTCGGTGCCTGGGAAGAGCTGCACGGGCACGCCAACGGTGCCGACTTTTCCCGCGCCCTGGATCAGGCTGCCAAGCGCCAGTACGGCGCCCCGCTGGCTGCCTTTCTGGACAAGCTGGCCCGTAGCCCTGCCGACCTACCGGAAGAGCTGCGCAAGGCACAGAAGCTGTTCGAGGCGCAGCACCTGTCCGACGATGCCAGCGGCCAGGCTCGCCGGGTTGCGGATCGCTTCGCCCTGGTTGCGATGGGCGGCGAGCTGGCCACCAAGTGGGGCTTGACCGGCTGGGAGCCCGGCGCCGCGCTGGCTGCTGCCGGCACCTGTTACCGGGCATGGCTGGCCGGGCGCGGTGGCGAGGGCAATCAGGAAGAAACCAACATGCTGAACCAGGTGCGTGAGTTCTTCGAGCGGCACGGGGATGGCGCCTTTGACCTGTGGCACCGGGTAGGCGACGACCGCAGCCCGCGGACGGCCGATGCCGCCGGCCTGCGCCGCTGGCTGCAGCCGGACGGCACCCCGATTGCCAAAGCCGGCCAGATTGAAGAAGGCAGCAACGGCGCGGAGTTCCAGACCGAATTCTTTGTGTTCGAGGGGCCTTGGAAGAACCGGGTTTGCAAGGGTCTGGACTACCGTGCTGTCAATGCGCTGCTCTCCAAGCTCGGCATTCTTCGCCACAACAAGGGGCGCTTCCAGTCGCGCCTGCAGATACCCGGCAAGGGGAAGATGCTGGTCTATCACATCACTCCGCAACTGTTCGAAGGGGGCGCCGATGCTTGACCTGGAAAGCCTGTTTTCTGCCCTGCCGCCTCCGGCTGCTGTGTCTGCTTCCGGTGCCTCTGACGCTCAAGCCAGACACAGCGGACACAATGGAAACACCCCTGATTTTGCCCAAGTGTGTCCGCCGAATCCATTGCAGCACAAGGCGTTCAGTGCCATAGACACAGCAGACACAGCAGACACAGTGCATTTTCAAGGGGGGGAAGATGGGCAAGACCACCGGGCACCGGGTGGGGGTGCGGCAGTTTTTGATTTCGCGCTGCACCCGGCGGCTGTAATCCTTGCTCTGGCCTACTGTCGGAAGGTGAAGGCGAGCAATGACGAAAGGGTTGCAGCGCTGCTTCACCTTCAGACTATGCCACCTGGTCAGCAGATACAGCACTGGCACTCGGTCTGCATCGATGTCGGTCTGAAGCCTTGGGAAGAGTTGCTGATACCAGCCCCCGCTTCCGGCCTTGACTGCACCATGTGCAAGCACCTGACCACCAGGCAGATGGCTGGCGATAGTGGGCGCCGTGAATTCCATACGGCATGTGGTCAAGGCTTCCTGATCCTGGAGACAGGCCGGGGCACTGAACGGATATGGCTGGCCCCTCCTGACTGCAAGAGCTTTGAACGCTGGCGCCCTGGTATCCAGACGTCTGCACCCATCACCTACCGTGCCGACCTGCTGGCCAGTAGCCAGCCCGGCAAGCCGTCGGAGTAGGTCAGCGGGTCCTTCCTGAGCCTTCCCCCTTCGGGTAATGCTAACCCCGGTTGACCGCCAGTTCTGGGCTGGCAGAGGAGGTAAGTAAGTTGCGCATTGTCGGCCAGGAACAGATTGCCGACTTCTTGGGGGTTGCCCCCAAGACCATCGTTGAATGGCAGGAACAAGGGCTGCCAATCGAGGTTCGTGGTGGACCTCATGTCCCTTCTGAATATGATTCAGTGGCCTGCATCAGCTGGATGATTGACCGGGCACTGAAGAAGGCCGGTAGCGAACGCCCCCAGGATCGAGAGGCGAGGCTTAACGGCGACTTGAAAGAGATCCTGCTGGCAGAGAAGAGAGGAACCCTGATCTCCGTTCAGCAGATTGAGCCCAAGCTCCGAGCGGCCATCGTTGCAGCTCGAGAGTTCTGGAGAAACGAGCCAACACGATTGGCCAGAGAGGTGCCCGGCAAACCAATACAAGAAATTGAGGGCCTTCTGTCGACTTCGTTCGAGGGCTTCCTGGTGAAGCTTTCCCGGTGGCCACAAATGGAGACTGTCGACGATACCGACGAGGAAAACGGGCAGAGCAATGCAAGCCAACCGCAATAGACAGCGGGTCCTTCCTGGAGCATTCAGCTTTCGGGTAATGCTAACCCCGGTCTGTATCCAGTCGCCCGCCCTGAAGCCCGCTTGACATGCTTGACCCTTCCCCCCCCTTGCAAATGCACTGTGTCTGCTGTGTCTGCTGTGTCTATGGCATCGAACGCCTTGTGCTGCAATGGTTTCGGCGGACACACTTGGTCAAAATTGGGGGTGTTTCCATTGTGCCCGCTGTGTCTGGCAAGGCCTTGAACCGATGGCCTCAAATCAACCAGAACAGCCGCCCCGCCTTGATCTTCGGCGATTTCCTGCAACGCCAGACCGTACACAGCTGCAGAGCTTAATCGAGCTCGCCGCCGCTCCGGTTGGCGGCCAGGAAACCAGGGCACGCCCATCGAAGCGGACACACTTTGCTTCACGGACGACCGGCCGCCCCTGGTGGCCAGTGGCACACCGGACGACCGGCCGCCCTGCGCCCTTCTGGCCTCTGTGTTCGCGCCGCCAAGAGACAGCAGGGAGCATTGCAGGGCATTTTTCGGCGCGCGTTTGATCTACTGCCGCCCCTCCCCGCCGGCGAAAGTGGCAATACTCTTGGCTTCCGAATGCCTTGCCGCAGTGCTGACGTCTGCACTGGTCGGCACCCTAACCCGCCGCCGGTATCTGCTTCCGAATAGCCGTAGTGCAAGTGATAGAATCGCGGCCTCCCACGACGTCCCTCTGGGGAGGTCGCTCATTTGGTGTTTCTGCAACATCGTTTAAATGGGGGTAACTTTGGGGGTAACAGTGATTTTCGAAAAACGATTATCCCTGTGCCGCAACAGTTTCCGCCATTTGTTCGATGAAGGCTCGGGCACCAAGTTTTAGAATCAACCAGTTAGGCCAATTCTTCGGAGTTGGCCTTTTTGCTTTCTGATTCTGGTGCCGGACAAGCGGTCGGCAGATGCGCCACAGGCGTGACCTTCGGCATGCCGGCCTCTCTCGCTTGCGAGAGGTCGTAGGCGGTTTGCTGTGCCAGCCATGCGTCGGCATGCCCGCCGTTCTCCAGGCCAAGCCAGCCCTCAAGGCGCAGGGCCATGACCGGGGAAATAGAGGCGCGGCCGTTCAGCACTCTGGACAGCGCAGTGCGGGTAATGCCAAGTTGGGTTGCCGCTTCGGTAATGGTCAGGCCCAGGGCTGGCAACACATCCTCGCGCAGGGTTTCGCCGGGGTGGGGCGGGTTGAACATTCGGTTCATGCGGCCAGCGCCTCTTGGTGTGCTGCCTTCTTGCTGCCCTTGGGCTTCTTGATCGTCACTGAGGGCGCAAGTCCCGCCGTGGCAGCCATATCAATCAGGGTATCGAGCGAGAACAGATTGATTCTCCCCCGCACCAAGTCCGAAACTCGCGGCTGGGTTACGCCGAACATTCCAGCGGCAGCTGCTTGGGTCAGCCCTTCGGACTTGAGCCACTTCTGCAATGCCATCATCAGTTCCGAGCGGACGCGCATACTCGCCGCCTGTTGCGGTGTGTCCTCGATTGCATCCCATACGCTGGTAAATCTTTGCTCGCTCATTTCTGTACCTCCGTTAATTCCTTGAACCGTTTGCGCGCCAGTCGAATATCGCGCTCGCTTGTTTGCTGGGTTTTCTTTTGGAAGCAATGCAGCACATACACGGCATCTGCCAGCTTGGCCAGGTAGATAACCCGAAATGCCCCGGCCTCGTCCCAGATGCGGATTTCCTTTACCCCGCCCCCGATAGTTGCCATGGGTTTCCAGTCGTCTGGTTCTTCGCCATGCTGAACCTTGTCAATCTGGTAGCCAGCTTCTCGCTTGGCCCCTTCTGGAAAGGCTCGTAGGGCATCCATGGAGTCACCGCAAAATTCTACTGGTTTCATGGTCTGATTATATAAATTCTTGTATAACTATCAAGTAGTGATTGCCCGCAACCCTGGCTTTGCATGCCCTTTGGGCTGCTCGATACCAGCCTGCTCAAGCATCCAGCCTTCAATCTTGGTATGGCGCCACTGCATCACCCAGACGAACGAGCGCGTAATAAATCGCACCCCTCGCCGACTAATGGTCAAACACCATTCGGAGAAGAATAATGCGCGACACTTTCCCTTTGCTGGTCAAGACCGAGTTTCCGGCGCTCCGGCGGCGAAAGCTCGAGACGATCCAGGCCAATCTCGGCTATCGCTGCAATCAGTCCTGCGTGCATTGCCATGTGGCGGCGAGTCCCAAGCGCACAGAGGAAATGGGCTGGGAAACCATGCTTGATCTGCTCGACTTCGCGCGCCGCCACCGGGTGCAAACACTCGACCTGACCGGTGGCGCCCCGGAGATGAACCGGCACTTCCGCCGCCTGGTCGGCGCTGCCCGGGCACATGGTCTGCATGTCGTGGATCGCTGCAACCTGACGATCCTCGGCGAGCCGGGATACGAGACGCTGGCTGAGTTTCTCGCCAGTCAGCAGGTCGAAATCGTCGCCTCGCTGCCCTGCTACCTGGAAGAAAACGTCGATGCCCAGCGCGGCGACGGCAGCTTTCAGGCGAGCCTCAACGGCCTGCGGCGGCTCAACGCCCTTGGCTACGGCCTGCCGGGTAGCCAGCTGATCCTGAACCTGGTGTACAACCCGCAGGGGCCCAGCCTGCCTCCCGAGCAGAGCCGGCTGGAAGCGGCCTACAAGGAGCAACTGGCCTCCCGCTACGGGGTGGTGTTCAATCGGCTGTTCGCCCTGGCCAATATGCCGATCCGGCGTTTCGGCAGCCAATTGCTGGCGCGCGATGAATTCCACGACTACATGCGTCTGCTCAAGCAGGCCTACCAGCCCGCCAATCTGGATGGCGCGATGTGCCGCTCGCTGCTTTCGGTCAGTTGGCAGGGCTATGTCTTCGACTGCGACTTCAACCAGATGCTCGGGCTGGCGCTCGGCGGCTCAGCCACGACGCCGATTCAGCTTGCCGATTTGCCCGATGTCGACCTGGCGGAGCGCCCGATCCGGGTGGCCGACCATTGCTACGGCTGCACCGCCGGCCAGGGCAGCAGTTGTGGCGGCGCCCTGGAGCACGGCCAGGCCAGCGCATTGCCGCAGACCGTTAGTGCCGACGGAAACAGACCTTTTTCTCAGGAACTCCCATGAAAATCCTCCCCCGCCTCCTTGCCCTCTTCGCCACCGCCCTGTTTGCCGTCACCGCCCTGGCCGCCGAGCCGCCGCTCAAATTCGGCGTTGGCCTGTTCCAGCCGGACAAGGACAAGAACGACGCCACCTATCGACCGCTGGCCGACTATCTGGCTGCAAAACTCAACCGGCCGGTCCAACTGCGCACCGTCGACAGCTGGGAAGGCTTGGCCAAATCGCTGGCCAACGGCGAAACCGACATCGCGCTGCTCGGGCCGTGGGGCTATGTGCTGGCCAACCACCAGGCCGGCGCCCAGGTCATCGCGACCATCCTCTACGACGGCAAGCCGGAATATTTCGCCATCACCGTCACCCATCCGAAATCCGGCATCAACAACCTGGCCGACCTCAAGGGCAAGACCTTCGCCTTCGGCGACAAGGGTTCGACCTCCGGCTACCTGATTCCGCTGCACCACCTGATGACCCAGGGCATCACGCCGGAGACGTATTTCAGCAAGGTCGTCCACACCTCGCACCAGGCCATCGAGACCCAGGTCACCCAGGGGGTGCTCGATGCCGGCGCCGATTACAACCGCAACCGCAACGCGATGATCGAGCAGGGCCTGATCAAGGCCGAAGACTCGAAGATCATCTGGACCTCCGCGCCGCTGCCCAACGACGCGTTCGCCGTCAGCCGCGCGCTGTCCGCGGACCCGGCGCTGATCGCCAGGCTGCAGGCGGCGCTCGGGGAGGTGGGCGAGGCGCTGAAAGGCAATCCGAAGCTGTTGCCGCCGCACTACGGCGGCTTCGTCAGTCGTGACAATGCCTTCTACAAGCCGATCCGCGACGCCGGCCTGGCCACCGGCAAACTGCAGGCGAGATGATGAGCAGCCATGCCCTGCGGCAGCGCTTCGGCGGCCGCCTCGGTTTTCTCGGGCTGACCCTGCTCTACGCGTTGCTGGTCGGCGCCTGCCTGGGCACGTTGGCGCGCGAAGACGAGTTGTCGCTGGGGCGTAACCCCGTCGCCAATCTGCTCAAGACGGCGGGCGAATTCGCCCAGCCGAGTTTTCTCGACGTCTGGTTCGGCAACACCCGGCTGGAATACCGCAGCGACGACGGCACGCTGCTGCGCGTCGAGAACCGCCAGGAAGTCGAGACGGATTACCTGGCCGGCCTCGCCCGGGCGACCTGGACGACCATCAGCATCGCCACCCTCGGTTCGCTGCTCGGCGCCCTGCTCGCCCTGCCGCTGGCCGTGCTCACCGCGCGCAACCTCAACGCCCCGCGGCCGCTGGCCTGGCTGGCCAAGGGCCTGCTCGACATTGCCCGTTCGATCCACACGCTGGTTTTCGGCCTGGTACTCGTCGGCATCGTCGGCCTCGGCCCGACCGCCGGCATCCTGGCCATCGGCCTGCATTCGATGGGCACTTACGGCAAGCTCTTCGCCGAAGCCATCGAAGCCCTCGACATGGCGGCCATCGATGCCGTGCGCAGCGTCGGCGCGACGCCCGACCAGGTCTTCTTCAACGCCGTCTGGCCAGCGGTGCTGCCGCAATTCGTCTCCAGCCACCTCTACGTCTGGGAATTTAATATCCGCGATTCGACCATCCTCGGTCTGATCGGGGCCGGCGGCCTGGGGCTGCTGATTACCGAGGCCACCGCGTTGTTCCAGTGGGGCCGTCTGGCCACGGTGCTGATCGTCATCGTGCTGATGGTCTCCGCCTTCGACGCCATCAGCCGGCGCATCCGCCAGGCCCTGTCATGACCGCCGGCGCCATTGCCCTGCAGGCGGTCTGTTGCGTCGCCGCCGAACGCACCCTGCTCGACATCGCCAGTCTGCACATCGGCCACGGCGAACGCGTGGCCATCGTCGGCCACAACGGCGCCGGCAAATCGACGCTGCTCCGCCTGCTCAACGGCTTCATGCCGGCCACCCTCGGTAGCGTCCAGGTGCTCGGCCACGATCTCTCGCAGCGCCTGCCGACGGCCGAACTGCGCCGGCTGCGCCGCCAGGTCGGGCAGATTCATCAGGGACTGCATCTGGTCGGCCGCCTGACGGCGCTGGAGAACGTGCTGATCGGCAGCCTCGGCCGCATCGGCGGCTGGCGCAGCTGGCTCCGCTGCTTCCCGGCCGATGAAGTCGCCCGGGCCGACGCGGCGCTGCATGCGGTCGGCCTGTTGGCCCGCGCCGCGACGCGGGCCGACCGGCTGTCCGGCGGCGAACGCCAGAAGGTCGCCATCGCCCGCCTGCTGCTCCAGCGCCCGGCCCTGATCCTGGCCGACGAACCCACCGCCGCCCTCGACCCGGCCGCCGCCAGCGAGGTCTGTCACTTGCTGGCGCAGGCCGCTGCCGGCGCCACGCTGATCACCGTGGTGCACAACCCGACCCTGTTGCCGGTGCTGGCCGAACGGGTCATCGGCCTCAAGCAGGGGCGGGTCGCCTTCGACCTGCCGGTGGCGGCGGTCGACGACCTGACGCTGGAGGTCACGCTCTCCTACCCGTATTCCGAGTTTCCGGCGGTCTGCGCGCACCCGGCCCTCGCCCCCGTATCGCAGGAGGCCTTCGAGACCGCCGCAGGGCACTTCGGAGGGCAGCCGGCCGGAACGGGACGCTTCCGGTTAGCGTCCTGGGAGAGAGGCACCCAACTGGTGCTGGAGAAGAACCCGGAATACGCGGGAGCGTCTCCGAGCCATCTCGACGGAGTCACGTTCGTGATCTATGCGGACGCCGCCGCCGCCTATGCGGCGTTCACCGCGGGCGAGGTGCAGGAAGCGCCGCTGCCCGCGAGCGAGCGGGAAAACGCTCGCGCTGTAAGACCGGACGAGCTGTATGAGTATCCGCTGCTGGGCACCTACCTGCTCGGCTTCAACATGCGAGCCGAGCCCTGGCGGGACAGCCGTGAACTGCGCCAGGCGCTGAACTACGGTATAGATCGGGCGGCGATAGCCGCGGCGCTCACCGACGAGAGTTGGGAACCGGCCGGCAATATCCTCCCGCCCGGCATGGCCGGCGGCGGCGGAGCCCCCTACTACACGGAGGACCTCGACAGGGCCCGCGGCCTGCTGGCGCAGGCCGGTTATAGCGAAGGAAGCGGGCTGCCGCCCTTGGACCTCGCCTACCTGGACAACGCCTCCAACCGCAAAGTGGCGGATGAAGTGCGAGACCAACTGGCCCGTATCGACATCAACGTGGTGCCGCGCGCCCTCGCTAGCAGCGAATACGCTACGCTCATACTGACCCAGCAACTGTCCTTTTTCCGCTTCTCCTGGCAGGCTCGCTATCCGAACGGTGACGACGTCCTCTATCCCCTCTTTTATTCGGGGAACGCGGGCTCGGATAACCTGACGCAATACGCGAGCGATGAGGTAGATGGCCTGCTGGAGGAGGCGCGGCGCCGCTCCGATGAGCGCGCCCGACTCGAGCTCCTGCAGCAGGCGGAGGTCCGCATACTCGAGGACTCTCCGGTCATCCCGCTCCTCTATCAGCGGGCGGCGCGAATGGTCGCGACCACCCTGGGTGGATACGCACGGACGCCGCTCGACTACACGCGTTATGAGCTCCTCTTCCTCAGGTGAGGCGCATCACGCTCCTCCGCCCCGGCAGGGCGCTCGCGCTGCTGCTCACGGCCACGCTGGTGGTCGCCGCCGGCTGCTCGGGCAGTGGCACCTCGCTTGAGAACACGCCGCGGGAGACGATACCCGCCGCCGGCAGCCCCGATATCCGCAACCTCCACCTCTCCTACCCGAGCGACCCGGCATCGGCTATCGCGGTGTTGTGGTGGGGCACGCCGGAAGACGCCCGGTCGGTGGTCGAATACGGCACCACGACGGCTTACGGC
>PHCU01000161.1 GCA_002842345.1 Betaproteobacteria bacterium HGW-Betaproteobacteria-12
CTCGCGGCGGAGAGCGTTGAGAAAGGGGTCTTGTAAGAGTTGCCCTTTATTGCTCATGGTGTGGACTCCATGTGTGTTGTTATGAGTTGGCTAATGTACCGAAAATTAACCGGGGGTGCCAAAGTATTTGGCGGGCGCTACTTCCGCTCCTTATCGGCGAAAGGATTCTTGCTGGTGACGAACTGGATGCGTAGTGGCGTGCCCTGCAGCTTGAAGGCTTCGCGGAAGGTGTGCTCGAGGTAGCGACGGTAGCTGTCGCCGATTTGGTCGACGGCATTGCCATGAACCACGATGATCGGCGGATTCGACCCACCCTGGTGCGCGTAGCGCGGCTTCGGCCGGAACACGCCGTGCTTCGGTGGCGCCTGCTTGGCGACGGCATCGGCCAGTACGCGTGCCAGACGCGGTGTGGACATTTTGGTCATCGCTGCGGCAAAAGCGCCATCGACCGAGCGGAACAGCGACTCGAGGCCGATGTTGTCGCGCGCCGAAATGAAGTGGAACTTGGCGAAATCGAGGAATTTGAGTTTGCGCTGCAGGGTCAGGCGGGTCTGTTCGCGGACGTAGGAACCCAGGCCGTCCCACTTGTTGACTGCCACCACCAGCGCCCGGCCCGACTGCACGATGAAGTCGGCGATATGGGCATCCTGCTCGGAGACGTCGGCCTGGGCATCGACCATCAGGATGACGACATTGGCATCCTCGATGGCCTGTAGCGTCTTGACCACCGAGAATTTCTCGATCGACTCGAAGACCTTGCCGCGCTTACGCATGCCGGCCGTATCGATCAGCACGTACTGGCGGCCGCCGCGCTCGAAATCGATCTCGATCGAATCGCGCGTGGTCCCGGGGGCATCGAAGGCGATGACCCGCTCCTCGCCGAGCAGCGTATTGATCAACGTGGACTTGCCGACGTTCGGCCGACCGACGATGGCGACGCGCACCGCGTCCGATTTCTCTTCCTCCTCGTCAGGCTCGGGGAAACCGGCGAGCGCCAGATCGACCAGACCGCGCACGCCTTCGCCGTGGGCGGCGGAAACGGCATTCGGCTCGCCGAGGCCCAGCTCGTGGAATTCCGCCTCGACCATGCCATGGTTCATGCCCTCGGCCTTGTTGACGGCGACGAAGACCGGCCGGTCGATGCAGCGTAACTTGTTGGCGATTTCCTTGTCGTGCGGGGTCAGGCCGGTACGGCCGTCGACCACGAAGATGACGGCATCCGCTTCGGCGATGGCCTGCTCGGTTTGGCGGGCCATTTCATGCAGGATGCCATCCTTGACCAGCGGCTCGAAACCGCCGGTATCGACCACCAGATAAGGTTTCTTGCCCAGCTTGCCATGGCCGTAGTGACGATCGCGGGTCAGGCCCGGCAGGTCGGCGACGATGGCGTCGCGCGACCGGGTCAGGCGGTTGAACAGCGTGGATTTGCCGACATTGGGTCGGCCGACCAGGACGAGCGTAGGTTTCATTGCGCCTCAATCACGCTGACGTCGCCGCCCGCGGTTTGCACGAGAAAATTGGAACCGAGCAATTGCACGGAACTGCGTACCGGGGTGCCATCGGTCTTCAGCCGGCCGGCAAAACTGCCGTCCTCGCGTGACAGGAAATGGACGAAGCCCTCACCATCCGCCACGGCAATCAGGCCGCGGAGTACCGCCGGGCCGGAAACGCGGCGATTGAGCAGCTTGTCCTGCTTCCACAGGCTGCTGCCGGTCAGGCGGTCGAGCGCGTGCACGGCGCCCTTGTCGTCGGTAACGAACAGGTAGCGGCCATCAAGCGCCAGGCCAGTGGCCGAGGAGAGCTCGCGCGACCAGACCAGGGCGCCGCCCTGGCCCATATCGAAACAGGCCACCTTGCCCTGGAAGGCGACGGCACAGATCTGCCGACCTTCGACGACCGGCGGCGCAACGACATCCGCCACGCGGTCGAGTTCGGTGGCGCCTTTGGGCTGGGCCACCGGGCCTTCCCAGACCGGCGCCCCATTCTGCAGCGACAGGGCGACCAGGCGACCGCCGGGGAAGCCGACAAACAGGAATTGGTCGGCAAATACCGGCGAACCGGCACCGCGGATCGACAGCGTCGGCGTTGCCCGCTGGTAGGCCCACTTGCGCCCGCCATCGCCGGCATCGAGGAGGAAGACGCGGTTGTCGCCGCTGCGCACGGCAACGCCGTTCTCGCCAACCGTCGGCGCGGCCAGTACTTCGCTACTCACCCTGGCCTGCCAAAGCGCCTTGCCGTCAGCGGCGGCATAGGCCAGGACTTCGCCCTTCGGCGTACCGACGACGACCAGACGGTTGTCCGCGCCGACACCGGCGGAAAGCGTCTGGCCGGTGGCGATTTTCCACACGGTCTTGCCATCTTCCAGGCGACTGATCGTTCCGTCCCGGCCGGCAACAAATACCGCATTGCCGACCACGGCGGGTACGAAAACGTAGTCGCCGGCCTTGCCGGCGCTGGCCGACCACAGGCTACGGGCCGTGACCGTCGGCGAGAACGACGCCAGCGGCGTCATCTTGACAGCGGACTTGGCAAACGGATTGATCTTGTCGACGGTATCGGAAATCGTCGCACAACCGCTGGACAGCAGGCTGGCGGCGGCGACCAGCAGTAGCAGACGCGGCGCCATCAGGCGGCCTCGCCCAGGCTGTCGAGCTTCTGTTGCAACAGCTCGCGTCCAGGCCCGCCCGTTTCAGTCATCTTGTCGAGGGCCGACTGGTAGGCGGCACGGGCTTCCGGCTTCTTGCCCTGGGCGAGCAGCACATCGCCGCGCAGCTCGTGGAAACGGGCAGCAAAAGCCGGGGCTGGTGCGGCCTCAAGCTGCTTCAGGGCATCGTCATACAACTGCTCGTCGAGTTGCACGGCGGCCAGGCGCAGACGCGCCAGATCACGAATTTCGTCACGGGCATTTTCCGCTGCCCAGCCGAGTTGGGACTTGGCCGTCTTCAGATCGCCGGTCTCGAACGAGTGCCTGGCCGCCAGCAAGGCACCGAGCGAAGCGTAGCTGGTGCTGCTGTGCTTAGCCACCAGCTCGCCGGCGGTCGCCTTGATCTTCTGCGCATCGCCAGCGGTCAGCGCCTGTTCCAGCACGCCGAACACCGCGGCCGCCTCGGCCGCCTGATTGTTCTTGTACCAGCCCCAGCCCTGCCAGCCGACAATGGCGAGGCAGACGGCAGTGATCACGCTGGTGACCAGGTTGCCGTACATTTTCCACCAGGTTTTCAGGGTATCTATCTGTTCCTGTTCTTCAAGATCGTAATGCGCCATCTGCTTATTCCTGTTCGTCCGAATCGATCAATTGTCCAATGATGGCCTCGGCCAGAGCATCGACTTTAAGTTTTTGCTGGGCAATACCTTCTTCGCGCAGGTTCTTCAGTTGCGCCTCGCCAGTTGCCGCCTCATCGTCACCAATGATGACGGCAAAGGTCGCACCCGAACCGTCGGCCTTCTTCATCTGCGACTTGAACGAGCCGCCGCCACAATGCAGCAGCACGTCGATACCCTGGTCGCGCAATCCCTCGGCAACGCGGAAGGCCAGCCGTGCGGCGGCCTCGCCCTGGTGCACAAGGTACACATCCGGCGCCGGTGCCGCCGGTTCGCCGCCGGAGTCCTTGATCAGCGCGATCAGGCGTTCGACGCCCATGGCGAAACCACAGGCCGGCGTCGGTTTGCCACCCAGTTGCTCGACCAAGCCGTCGTAACGACCGCCGGCGCAAACCGTACCCTGGGCGCCGAGCTTGTCGGTGACCCACTCGAAGACGGTCAGGTTGTAGTAGTCGAGACCACGGACCAGGCGCGGGTTGATGGTGAAGGGGATGCCGGCGTCGCGCAGCACGCGCTGGACGCCTTCGAAATGGGCCAGCGATTCGGCGCCAAGGTAGTCGATCAGCTTCGGCGCGGCGGCGCACAAGTCCTGCATCGCCGGGTTCTTGGTGTCGAGGATGCGCAGCGGGTTGGTATGCAGCCGGCGCTTGGCGTCGTCGTCAAGTAATTCGGCGTGCTCCTCGAAATAGGCGATCAAGGCCGCCCGGTGCTGCGCCCGCTCCTCGGCCTGGCCGAGGCTGTTGAGCTGCAGTTCGATACCGTCGAGGCCAAGATCGGTCCATAGGCGGGCGCCCATCAGGATCATTTCGGCGTCGATGTCCGGCCCGGCGATGCCGAAGGATTCGACCCCGACCTGGTGGAACTGGCGGTAACGCCCCTTCTGCGGCCGCTCGTGGCGGAACATCTGGCCGATGTAGTAGAGGCGCTGCGTCTGGCGGGCGGCCAGGTTGTGCTCGATGACGGCGCGCACGCAGCCGGCCGTGCCTTCCGGGCGCAGCGTCAGCGCTTCGCCGTTGAGACCGTCGATGAAGGAATACATTTCCTTCTCGACGATATCGGTGACCTCACCGATGGCGCGCTTGAACAGCGGCGTCGGCTCGACGATCGGCATGCGGATCGGCCGGTAGCCATAGCCTTTCAGCCAGGTCCGGATGGTGTCTTCAAACAATTCCCAGAAGGCGGCTTCGTCGGGCAGGATGTCGTTCATCCCGCGCACGGCCTGCAACGCTTGACTCATGCTTGGATCTTTTTCTTGTAGGTGCGCTGGACGTAGCGCTCGATGATGTCCTTGAATTCGGCAGCGATATGGTCGCCCTTCAAGGTCACGGTCTTCTGACCGTCCTCGAAGACCGGCGCCGACGGCGCCTCGCCGGTACCCGGCAGGGAAATGCCGATGTTGGCGTGTTTCGATTCACCCGGGCCATTGACGATGCAGCCCATGACGGCCAGCGTCATGTTCTCGGCGCCGTCGTATTGCTGCTTCCATTCCGGCATGCGGGCGCGGACAAAATCCTGCACCTCGCCGGCCAGCTCCTGGAAGAAGGTCGAGGTCGTCCGGCCGCAGCCGGGGCAGGCCGCGACCATCGGCGTGAAGGCGCGCAGGCCCATGGTCTGCAGGATTTCCTGGGCGACGATGACTTCCTGGGCGCGCGAACCGTTCGGTTCCGGCGTCAGCGAAATGCGGATGGTGTCGCCGATGCCTTCCTGCAGCAGCACCGACAGGGCGGCGGTCGAGGCAACGATGCCCTTGGAGCCCATGCCGGCCTCGGTCAGGCCGAGGTGCAGCGCGTAATCGGCGCGGCGGGCGAGTTCGCGGTAGATGGCGATCAGGTCCTGGACGCTGGAAACCTTGCAGGAGAGGATGATCTTCTCGCCGGCCAGGCCGACTTCCTCGGCCCTGGCGGCCGATTCGAGGGCCGAGGTCACCATCGCGTGGCGCATCATCTCGGTCGCATCGAGCGGATCGGCCCGCTTGCTGTTCTCGTCCATGATCCGCGCCAGCAGTTCCTGGTCGAGGCTGCCCCAGTTGACGCCGATGCGCACCGGCTTGTCGTAGCGGCAGGCCAGTTCGATCATCTGCGCGAACTGCTCGTCCTTCTTTTTGCCGAAACCGACGTTGCCCGGATTGATCCGGTACTTGGCCAGCGCCTCGGCACAGGCCGGTTCGCCGGTCAGCAGGCGATGACCGTTGTAATGGAAGTCGCCGATCAGCGGCACGTTGCAGTTCATCTTGTCCAGATGCTCGCGGATCTTCGGCACGGCGGCGGCCGCTTCCGGCGAATTGACCGTGATGCGCACCAGTTCAGATCCGGCGCGGGCCAGTTCGGCGCACTGGATGGCGGTAGCCAGGTAGTCGACGGTATCGGTATTGGTCATCGACTGGATGACCACCGGGGCGTCGCCGCCGATGCGCACATGGGCAATGGCGGTCGCCCGGGTCAGACGCTTGCTTACGGCGCTCACGACTTACTCCAGAACCAGGCGGGCGACGTCGCCCTTGGTATGCGGCGCCAGATCGATGGACTTGCCCTGCCAGAACAGGCGCACGCCCGGCGCGTAGCCGATCACCAGCGACAGCGGCGCGGCACCGGCCAGTGCCTGCTCGGTACCGGCGGCGAGGCGCTGCGAGAAGATCAGGCGGTTGTCGCGATCGCGCACTTCCAGCCAAGATTCCTTGTCGAAAACGGCGCGCATTTGCGCCGTTCCCGAGGCCGCCACGGCTGATGACGGAGTGGCCGGGGCAGCACTCGGCTCGCTGACGGCAGCCGCTTTCGCCTCGGCCGCAGCCGGCTCGTCCACTGTCGGCAGCACGGCCTGCGGGTTCATGATCTGCTGTGGCGTGGCACCCGGGGGAAACACCGGCTCGACCACTGTGGCAACCGGGGCCGGCTCTTCCTTGCGCGCCAGCGAATCCAGCAAGCCCTGTGCGTTATCGCGCAGGCTGGACAGATCGCCCGGCACCAGAAAGTAAGCCAGCGCGGCGAGGATAACCAATGCCCCGCCAGTGATCATCACGGCGCGGTCGCGCTTGATGCCCGGGCCACCGGCATGGGGCATCGAGCCCTGGTGCGACGGGGGCACGACCAGACTGCCGGCCGGCTTCTCCAGCACCTCGTCGAGCATGGCCATCAGCGGCCCGGCGTCCATGCCGAGCAGCCGTGCGTAATTGCGCACAAAACCGCGGATGAAGGTCTGCCCGGGCAGCGCATGCCAGTCGCCGTTTTCCAGCGCCTCGACCTGCCGCGGGCCCAGCTTGAGCGCCTGGGAAACATCGGCAATATCCAGGCCGCGCGCCTGACGCGCTGCGGCCAGTTGCGCGCCGACCGACGGTACTGCCACCGCGGGCTCTTCCGCCAGCACAAGGCTTTCGTCCGCTTCACTCATTCGAAGTTACCCTTGAGGAATTCCTGATACTCCGGCGAGGTCGGGTAGCGACCGCGTAATTGCGCGGCAAAGCCGCCCTCGGCCGCCCGGTTGCCAAGCTTTCGCTCCAGCCGGATGGCCAGCCATAAGGTTTCGGCAGTCGGCGACTCCATCAGTTTCAGAACATCGTTCATATAGACACGCGATTCTTCGAGATTGCCGCGGAGATAGAACAGCCGGGCCAGTTGCAGGCGGGCCGAGACGCCGTTGTCGCGGGACAGTTGCAGGGCCTGCAGCAGATAGTGCATCGCACCGTCGTAGTCGCCCGATTTCAGGGCACAGGTGCCGGCATTGGTATAGGCCAGATGCGGCGTTTCGTAGAGCGGGCTCTTCAGGGCGTTGAGGAAGTAGGCGATGGACTGTCGCGCCTTGCCCGAATCGCAGAGGAAGGAGCCGTAGTTGTTATTCACTTCCGGATCGTTCGGAGCAATGCTCAAGGCCCGCTGGAAATCGCTCTCAGCCTTGGCATTCTCCTTGAGCGAGCCATAGACCAAGCCGCGCACGCTGTAGGCCTGATGAAAACCAGAGTCGGCGTTCAGGGCGGTGGCCAGATGATCCAGGGCCACCGATGGATTGCCGGCCTGGAAATAGGCCGCACCGAGTTCGGTGTGAATCTTCGCCCGGTTGCGCGGGTCGCTGCCCGAGGCATGGCTCTCGTGCGGATTCTGGCCATAGAGCTGTGCCTGCGCGTGAACGACACAGGCAGTAGCCAACAGCAGAACCAGCAAACCGGAACGTCGTGACGACATGTTCATTACCTTGTCTCCTCCTTGAGGATGATCGTTTTCCCGGCGGTACGCCGCGTCTTGTCCAGAACTTGGCCAGCCAGCTGTCCGCAGGCGGCGTCGATGTCGTCGCCGCGCGTCTTGCGCGTCGTGGTGACGATGCCGGCCTGCATCAGGATATCGGCAAAACGGCGCACCCGCTCCGCCGGCGAGCGCTTGAAAGGCGAGCCCGGGAAGGGATTGAAGGGAATCAGGTTGAACTTGCACGGCACGTGCTTGACCAGCGCCAGCAGTTCGCGGGCGTGGGCATCGCTGTCGTTGATGCCGTCGAGCATCACGTACTCGAAGGTGATGAAGTCGCGCGGCGCCTTTTCCAGGTAGCGTCGGCAGGCGGCCATCAGCTCGACCAGCGGGTATTTCTGGTTGATCGGCACCAGTTCGTCGCGCAGCCGGTCGTTCGGCGCGTGCAACGAGACCGCCAGGGCCACCGGACACTCCTCGCGCAGGCGGTCCATGACCGGCACCAGACCGGAGGTGGACACCGTGACGCGGCGGCGCGACAGGCCGTAGGCGTTGTCGTCGAGCATCAGCTTCAAGGCGGCCACGGAATTTTCAAAGTTGGCAAGGGGTTCGCCCATGCCCATCAGCACGACGTTGGAGATCACCCGTTCGTCGCCATGCACGGCGCCGAGCGCCTGGTTGGCCTGCCAGACCTGGCCGATGATTTCCGCCACCGTCAGGTTGCGGTTGAAGCCCTGCTTGCCGGTCGAGCAGAAGGCGCAATCGAGCGCACAGCCGGCCTGGGTGGAGACGCACAGCGTGCCGCGGTCGTCTTCGGGAATGAACACCGTTTCGACGGCATTGCCATTGCCGACGTCGATCAGGAACTTGCGCGTACCGTCGTCCGACAGCTTGTCGGAAACGACTGTCGGCGGCTGCACGGAGGCCTTGGCCTTGAGCTTGGCGCGCAGGCTTTTGGCGATATCGGTCATGGCGTCGAAATCGGCCACGCCGGAACGATGAATCCAGCGCAAAACCTGGCGGGCGCGGAAGGGCTTTTCGCCCTGCGCGGCAAACCAGGCAGTCAGGCTGTCGCCATCGAGATCAAGAAGATTCTGCATAGGATCCAGGATTTAGGATCGAGCTTTTAGCCAACCGCTCGATCCTCGATCCTAATGGCTGCTCTTAGCGGCCGGCGTAGACGTTCATGCCCGGGAAAAAGAAGCCGATTTCCACGGCAGCGGTTTCGGCGGCGTCGGAACCGTGCACGGCGTTGGCGTCGATCGACTCGGCGAAATCGGCACGGATGGTGCCGGCAGCAGCTTCCTTCGGATTGGTGGCGCCCATCAGTTCACGGTTCTTGGCGATGGCGCTTTCGCCTTCCAGCACCTGGATCATCACCGGACCGGAAATCATGAAGGCAACCAGATCCTTGAAGAACGGACGCTCCTTGTGCACGGCGTAGAACTGACCGGCTTCCTGCGGGGACAGCCAGGCCATCTTGGAAGCGACGATCTTCAGGCCGTTGGTTTCAAAACGGGAGTAGATCTTGCCGATAACGTTCTTGGCGACGGCGTCGGGTTTGATGATGGAGAGGGTGCGTTCGATAGCCATTTAATTGCTCCGCAAAAAG
>PHCU01000162.1 GCA_002842345.1 Betaproteobacteria bacterium HGW-Betaproteobacteria-12
CGCCGCGACGAAAGCGTCGACGCCGCCCGGGTAGGCATAGGCGAGCGCCGCCGCCGCATGGTTATCGGACGAGATCAGGGCAAGTTCGAGGACGGTTCGGCGCGGCAGCATGCCGCCATCGGTCAGGCGCGTTTTGGAGCGCGCCCCGGTCAGTTCAGCCGGGTCGACGACGGTGATCAGTTCGTCCAGATCGGGGTTGGAATCGAGGACCACCATCGCGGTCATCAGCTTGGTCAGCGAGGCAATCGGCACCTCGATATCGGCGTTCTTGGAGAGCAGCACCTTGCCGCTGCTTTCCTCGATCACCAGCACGTAGCGGGAAGCAAAGGGAATAGCCGTGGCGCAGCTTGCATAGCCAAGGACGAGGAGGGCGAAGAGATATCTGAACATTTTTGCCTCGCTTGTACCGCTCCCCGATGCGCGAGCCGGTGTGGCGGTATGTCACCCCTGGCCGATTGCTGGAACGGAGGAATGGATGCATTGTCTGACTGCAGAGCTGCCCGGTGATCGCTCCCGGACAATGCAATAACGTATGTCTTCTATGGAAAACAGCCGCACCATTTGCGTCCCTTGGGTTGTCGATCCGACGCTCGACGGCACCAACACCGCGGCGGCCCGCGATCAACCGTCGGCGAATGATCCTTCATGCCCCGAGACGGAGCTCGGTTGGTTCGAGACCTTGCTGCTCGCCGACGGCTTGATCGTCTTTCGGGCGGACCAGCGCCGCAAGCCGAAGCCAGCGGATCGTCTGCTGCAGATCGGTGAGTTCCCGATCGGCTTTGCGGAGCCAACCCTGGTGGTCGAAGTGATCGACGATTCAAGCGAATTCCAGCACGCTATTCAAGGCGGAAATCTGCGCTCGGCCATCAATTATTTCCGTCACGGCGACCAGCATTGCGCCTTTCCAGCCGTCGATACGGGCTTGGGCCACCCGCTGATCGGCATTGCCATCACCGATGCCACCCTGGGCAAGCTCATGGGCGATGAACTCGCCGGGCAACTGTTAGACGGGCTGGGTCTCAACCCGCCACCGGTGGCGAAAGCGGCGACGACACCGCGGCATATTTCGGCGCCGCTGCGCGCCCTTGTCAGCTCGGAACTGGACGGGAGTCTGATGAGCCTGTTCGCGCAGGCGAAAGCGCTCGAGTACCTGTGTGCGCTGGCCGTTCACCAGACCATCACCGCCCGCAGCCAGCCCCGCTTCGTGCGCAAGCGCGACATCGTGCGCCGCCTGCATGACGATCTCGCTCATCGCCAGGGCAAAGTGCCGACCCTGGGTCAATTGGCGAACCAGTGCGGCATTTCGCCCAAGACGCTCAACGAGCTGTTCATGCAGAGCTACGGGCTGTCGATCTATTCCTACATGAGCACCTGCCAGCTGCGCGATGCCCATGCCGCGATCCTCGAAAGCTCGGTGCCGATGAAGGTGCTCGCCGAGCGCCTGGGTTATTCGCACGTCAATAACTTCATCCACGCCTTCAGCAAGCGCTTCGGCTATTCCCCGGGAAGCCTGCGCCGTCGACGGCGCGCCGATGATGCCGCTTGAGCCGCGGTCGGCACTTAGCCGCTACGGAAGGCGCCAGCCATTGGCCGGCCCGGTCCCTGCCCGGCCGCTTACCAGCGCAATAGCCGGTTGCTGAGCAGGGTACCGACGACGGCAGGGATCAGGATGCCGAGCAGATACCAGAAACCGATGAAAGGCATGGCCATTTCCGGGCAGTGCAAGCTGTAGATCAAGGCTGCCGAGGCCCCGGAAAGCAAGCCGGCGGCGAAGCCGGCGAAACGGGTATGGGTGGGTGCCAGGCCTTTCATGGCCCACATGACGCCGGCGAACAGCGGGACCGACAGCACGGCGATCACGAGCGGGCAGCCTTTCCAGGTGGTGCCGAAGAACAGGGCGGAGCGTTGTTGCGGTGGGGCGTCGAACAAAGCGTAGGCGGCCAGGCTCCAGATGACCAGCACCGGTGCGGCGAGCAGCGCGGGAACGCGGTCGAGGCGGGCGCCGGGCCGCGACAGGCGCAACACGGCGAACAGCGCGGCGCCGGCCAGACTGGCGACGAAGCCGGCCTTGATCCAGAAGGCCGGCAGCAGCACGGCCTCCGACAAATCGGGCCGCAGCTTGAGCAGGGTGGCCATCAACAGCCCGGCCAGCGGCAGCCCGAAGCTCAAAGCCAGGGCATAGCGGCGCTCGACCGCATGCGGATTGACGGCGCTTTCTCCAGCGGCCAGCAGGGCGACAAGTTCGTCGGTTTTCATCTCAGTAACCTCTTATTTTCTCGGCCAGCGCTTTCAGGCCGCGATGCACGCCAACCTTGACGGCCGATTCGCTCATTCCGGTCAGTTGTGCCGTTTCGCCGACCGACAGGCCTTCCAGCTTGGTGTGCATGATCGGCAGGCGCTGGCGGTCCGGCAGTTGGTCGAGCAGCTTGTTCAGGTCGCGCCGCGCTTCGGCGGCTTCGGCATCGGCCGAGGAAAACAGCTCCATGCCGTCATCCAGCGTATCGGTGTGCTGCTCGTAGATCGCCCGCCGGCGGAACAGGTCGACCAGCTTGTAGCGTGCAATCGCCTGCACCCAGGCCGATAGCGGCTGCTCGGGGTCGTAGGTATGGCGCTGGTTGTGCACCGCGAGCAGGGCTTCCTGCACAAGATCCTCCACTTCGTCGGGCAGGCGGATCAGGCGTTTGCGCAGGAAAGCCCGCAGATGCGAGCTCAACTCGCCGAGAAACGTCTGGTACGCCGCATTGTTGCCGGCCAGGCCGCGCACGAACAAATCCTTCAGGCGATCTTCCTTCGCACGAAAGCCCTCTTCTCTGTTTGTTCGTTGCATGCACGCCTTCGGTTACAGCCGGTGAAAAAAAGATCGCCAGCCGGTCGAAAAATATTTTGCCCGAGCCTGTAACCGTTCGCCACCTGGCGACGAATTACCTCGCATAGAACGCTGCGGCAACGATGCCCACGCAGTTTATCGCCCAACCGAGGCAAATTCGAAAAGGAACGCCATGCGCAACGAGACCGTCGTCATTCATCCGCCGTGGTTGCGGCTGACGCATTGGCTCAACGTCGTTGCCGTCGTCATTCTGGTCATGAGCGGCTGGCGGATCTACGACGCCTCGCCTTTCTTCGCTTTCGTCATTCCCAAGCCAATCACCCTCGGCGGCTGGCTGGGCGGAGCGCTCCAGTGGCATTTCGCGGCGATGTGGCTGCTGGCGGCCAACGGCCTGATTTACCTCGGTTTCAATATCTTCAGCGGGCGCCTGTGGCGCAAGTTTTTTCCGCTATCGCCGCGTGCCATCGTCGCCGACTTGCTGGCCGCGCTCAAAGGCAAGCTGTCGCATGCCGATCTGAGCCACTACAACGCCGTGCAACGCGCCGCCTACCTGTTCGCGATTGTCGACATCATCGTGCTCGTGCTGTCCGGGCTGGTGCTGTGGAAGTCGGTGCAGTTTCCCATCCTGCGCGAGCTGCTCGGCGGCTATGAAGCCGCCCGCCGCATTCACTTCATCGCGATGGGCGCCCTGGTCGCCTTCGTCGGCGTTCATGTGGCCATGGTGGCGCTGGTGCCGCGGACGCTGCTCGCGATGATCCGCGGTCGTTAAGGAGTCAAGCATGTTGCCGAAAAACAATCGCCCGCTGCTCGCCGACGGCGACCGCGTGCTCAGGGACGCCGTCAAGGATGTCGGCAAGTACATCGAACGGCCGGCCCGCCGCGCCTTCCTGCAACGATCGCTGACGCTGGGCGGCCTGTCGCTGCTGACCGGCTGCGCGATCACCGACGACGAGAGCGTCGAGTCGGCGCTGCTGACGATGTCGCGCTTCAATGACAAGGTCCAGGGCTGGCTGTTCGACCCGAAGCAACTGGCGCCGACTTATCCGGAATCGATGATGACCCGCCCGTTCCCGTTCAACGCCTATTACGGCGAGGACGAGGTGCGCGCCGTCGATGCCGCCGCCTTTCGCCTGGAAGTCAGCGGCCTGGTTGCCGACAGGCATGCCTGGACGCTAGCCGAACTGCATGCCCTGCCCCAGGTCGACCAGGTCACCCGCCATATCTGCGTCGAAGGCTGGAGCGCCATCGGCAAATGGGGCGGTGTGCCCTTCGCCACCTTCCTGCGCCGGATCGGCGCCGACCTGAGCGCCAAGTACGTCGGCTTCAAATGTGCCGACGACTACTACACCAGCATCGACATGGCGACGGCGCTGCACGCGCAGACGCAACTGACGCTGCGCTACGACGGCGAAATCCTGCCGGCCCGCTACGGCTTCCCGATGAAGCTGCGCATGCCGACCAAGCTTGGCTACAAGAACCCGAAGCACATCCAGGCCATTTTCGTCACCAACACCTACCCCGGGGGCTACTGGGAAGACCAGGGGTACAACTGGTTCGGCGGCAGCTGATATTTCGGCTGCCCTGATCACCCGGCATTTTCGCCACGCAACACTTCAATGAGGAAAAAACCATGAACAAGCTCGCCGCAGTACTGCTCTCCTCCTGCCTTATGGTCGCCGCCGGCGCATCCTTCGCCGACGACATGAAGAAGGACGGCATGGCCAAGGATCATATGGCCAAGGACGAAATGAAGAAGGACGGCATGGCCAAGGATTCGATGGCCAAGGATGGCATGAAAAAAGATGCCATGAAGAAGGACGCGATGATGAAGAAGGACGCCATGGCCAAGGACGAAATGAAGAAGTAAGGCGGGCGGCGGGCCGGCAAACGCGACGTTTCACCGGCCCAGCCGCGCTTCACCAGGAGTCGCATCGTGCTCAAATCAATTTCAAGGCTTGCCGCGCCGCTGACCGATCGGCGCCGGCGCTTGCCCGGCGACGACGACCGAATTGCCCAGGGATGGACTCTTGGGCCGGCGGCTGGATGTCTATGCCTGAGCGATCGACCGGCAGGCCTGGTGCCTGCGGCGATCGATGAACCAACCTTTGTCGGGAGCGAGCGATGAATTTCCCCTGGACCTTGCTGATGTTCGCCGGACTGGCCGTGCCGCTGGCCAGTGAAGCCGCCACCTGCAGCCGGCAGAGCCCGGCGCATACGGTGGCGCTGATCGAGCTCTATACCTCGGAAGGCTGCAGCAGTTGCCCGCCGGCGGATCGCTGGCTACGCGATCTGCCGCAAAAATTCGGCGCCGATCAACTGGTGGCACTGGCACTGCATGTCGATTACTGGGATTACATCGGCTGGCAGGACCCGTTTGCCAGTGCGAAATTCACCGAGCGTCAGCGCCAGCTGAGCAATCTGGCCGGGGGCAGCACCATCTACACGCCTGAGGTGTTCGCCGGCATGCGCGAGCTGCGTTCGTGGCGCAATCAGGCGGAGCTGGAACAACGCATCAAGCGCATCAACGCGCAACCGGCGGCAGCGCAGATCAAGCTGCAGATGCGGTCGACCGGCGGCTCGGCGGTCGACGTCGAAGCCAGTTTCGCGCTGGCCCCGGCGACGCCTCGCGGCGCTGCGCAGCAAGGCATCGTGGCGTTCTATGAAAACAATCTGCTCAGCGCGGTGCGGGCGGGCGAGAACCAGGGCGTCAGCCTGCAGCACGACCGGGTGGTTCGCTTCTGGTCGGCGCCGGTGGTCATCGATGCGCAGAGCGGCCGGGCGACCTGGAAGCAGACCGTCAATTTGCCCGCCGACTGGAAGCGGGAGAACCTGGGCGTGGCGGCACTGGTCCAGGATGCGCAGCTCGGGCAGGTGTTGCAGGCGGTGGCGATGCCGGCCTGTTTCTAGCTCAGTGCAGTGCCGGCATGATCAAACGCCATGCCGACTGCCGCGAGCGCGGCCCGGCGCTTGATCCGGCTCGACCGGATGGCCGCCGATGGCTATGGTGAGTACATTGAACAGATGGAGGTGTCGTCATGGCTGATTCCGAACGCGCAGTCCTCGCCGGCGGATGTTTCTGGGGTATGCAGGGGCTGATCCGTCGCCTGCCGGGGGTGCTGGCCACCCGCGTCGGTTATAGCGGTGGCGAGGTGGCGCACGCCACCTATCGCAACCACGGCAATCATGCCGAGGCGATCGAGGTCCTGTTCGACCCTGAGCGGCTGAGCTACCGGCAGCTACTGGAATATTTCTTCCAGATCCACAATCCGGCGACGCGCCATCGCCAGGGCAACGACACCGGAGCGTCCTATCGCTCGGCGATCTTCTACGTCGATGCGCGCCAGCGGCAGATCGCGCTCGACACCATTGCCGATGTCGATGCGTCCGGCCTGTGGCCCGGCAAGGTGGTGACCGAGGTCGAAGCGGCCAGCGATTTCTGGGAAGCCGAGCCCGAGCACCAGGATTATCTCGAACGCCATCCCGGCGGCTATACCTGCCACTTTCCAAGGGCCGACTGGGTTCTGCCGAGACGGGGCGCGAAGGCCGCGGGCTAGGCGTGCACTACCGGCGGCGCCTGAAACGTGTCCGGCTTCAGCCGCCGAACGCCTTGCGGATGGCGCCGATGATGCCGCTTGAGCCGCGGTCGGCAAATGGGCGATGACGAACCACCATTCCTCGTTATGCCAGATGCGCCTGCTTGCAGCTTCCTGAAACACGACTTACCCAGCCAACGCAAAACACCCGCTGAACATCGCCTGCTCCTTCGCCGGAATCCCGAGCTTCCCGGCAAGCGTCGACCACTGGCGAACCATCTGCTGAATCCGGGCGATTTCCTGTTCTGCTTCCATCGCGCCGTAACGAAAGACTTCGGCCACTTCTCGTGCCAGGTCGAGATTCATGGCGTTGTCGTGCTGGGTGATGTTGAGCTTGAGGCCGGCGGCATCGCGCGACGGATTCATGTCGTAAGCGGGCGAGAGCCGCCATCCCTTGCCGGGTTCCAGCAGGAAACCGTGGTTCCTCAGGTGATCGTCCGTGTTGCTGACGCACAGGTTGAAGACGATTCGGCGCCACAGCTCCCGCAGGTCTTCCGTCGTATTCGCCCCGTAATCGATGAGCACCTCGGCAATGTCCAGATAGGAAACACCGCTACTGGCATCGTTGCCATCAACGTTTCCGGTCAGCGTCATGGCCGAGGCGAAATGCTGACGGGTCGCGGGTGTTGGCCGGTCGAAGCGGGCGACGATGAAGGTGTGATGACTGGAGGCAAATTTCCTGGCCTGCGCCGGCGGGACGCGAATGTTGCAGGCCTTGGCGAGTACCTGAGTGAGTAGTTCCCAGGCGCCCAGGTCGTGCGTGTCTTTGGCACTTGGAAACTTGGCAATCCAGAGGGAGCCGTTTTCACCCGCGACGCTGGCTTTGGGGCGCGCGCCGCCCAATGAGCCGCCGGGGGCGACCAGCAGCCTCAGCCATTCGTCGACAGCCGGGCTGTCATCGCCGCTTTCGATGGCCCGGGCGGCTGTTTCAAGGGCACTCAGGGAAGCCATGGGTGGCGCGGCACGACCTTGCCGGTCGTCGAGAAATGGGCCTTCGTCGTTCAGGCGCAAACGCAGTGCACCGACGCGGAAGGCATCATGAACGCCGAGGAGATAGTCCGATTCGCCAAGGCGCTGGTCCTTCTCTGCCCGGCCGGCGCGTTTGTCGCGCTCCAGGCGGCGGTTCATCAGCATCCGCCCCCAGCGGTCGGGAGATGAATCCTGCAACAGGCCGAAGATGCTACGCGGCGCCCGGGGATACTGCGGCCCCGGCTGCCAGGCGATGTCGGGATCGAGGGAGAGTTTGAGCAGGTCCGGATGGGCCTGAAAATCCTGGCTCAGCGTCAGCGCAAAAGTCTCGGCGCCGCCGGCCTGGTAACAGTCGAGGTTGGCGAAGTGCGATGGCGCCTGACCCGGGAGCCAGTCGGCGTAGAGGGCGATCGTCGTCATTTGGGCGGCTGCAATAGGTCGAGAAGATCATCAGCCGAAACTGCATCGGCCAAACCAGTCTCGTGAGTGGCCTGGCCTGCCGGGCTCTCCGCCACCGGATGGGCCAATTTTGGCTTGCGGCCGCGCCGGGGACCACGCAGGAGCTCGCTATCCTGAATCACCCGGCCAAGCGGGTCATCCGCGGCCAGCTGACCAATACCCTGCTCCAGCTGCAGAACCTGCAGGACTGCAGCGTAGGCGCCGATGGTCACGTTGCTCGAACCGCGTTCGATGTTCCGGTAGGTGACAACGCTCATGCCGGCCCGCGAAGCCATCTGGGCACTGGTGATCTTTCGCCGCCGCCGCGCCAGTTCGATGCGCTTGCCCATATCTTCGAGCAAACCTGCCGTCGCGGGGAGTAAGGCTGCTGTGCTTTTCCCCATAGCACCTCCGCTCAATTAACGAAAATATTCTATCAATTTTTGTCCAAAATTAGACAGAATATTTTCACAAACGAGACAGGCCAGGCGCGACAACCCCGCACCTTCGTTTCCGATAAAAAATGGCCCGCCAAGGCGGGCCGAAGTGCCTGAATCCATTCCCGGAACTGCCACTCATACAGCTCCGGAAAGCAACCACGAACAAAACCGGATTCGGGCAAGGGCAGCCCAGGCCGAAGCAAACGCTAGGCTTTCGCGACATTGCGCCGCAGGACCAGCGGCGCTCCGGCATGCAGCCGTTTGACCAGCCAGGTGGCCAGCGCCGAATCCAGGTAATCAGCATGCGCCGGAAACCACTCCATCAAGGCCACCGCCAGCTCGCGAACGATGGCCACGTCGCCCTCGGCCAGATGGCGCTGGACCTCATGGACCGAAGCGAGCACCTTGTTGTGTTCGTCGATATGGCAGTCGCGCGGCGGAAAATCGTTCTTCACCATCCATTCGTTTTCCTCGGCGAAATGGGCCGCGGCGTGCGCCGCGAATGCCGCCAGCGCGGCACCGAGCCCGGCATCGTCGGCCGTCAGCAAGGCGTTGACCCGGTCAACGAACTCGCGATGGGTGGCATCCATCTCGCCGTGACCGAGCAGATAGCGGTCATCCCAGACAAATGGCTTGGTCGCTTCCATAACAGGTCTCCTTAACAGGCTTTTCCCAGCCGCATGGCGGGGCGGGTGACGCAATCGCCGGGATTCGT
>PHCU01000017.1 GCA_002842345.1 Betaproteobacteria bacterium HGW-Betaproteobacteria-12
GATCAACGGTCTGAAGCACATCGACGTCATGAAGGCCTTCAACGACGATCCGGATACCGACGCCGTCATCATGATCGGCGAAATCGGCGGTCCGGACGAAGCCGAAGCTGCCATGTGGTGCAAGGAAAACATGAAGAAGCCGATCGTCGGCTTCATCGCCGGTGTCACCGCGCCGGCCGGCAAGCGCATGGGTCATGCCGGTGCCTTGATCTCCGGCGGTGCCGACACGGCTGATGCCAAGCTGGAAATCATGGAAGCCTGTGGTTTCACCGTGACGCGCAATCCGTCCGAAATGGCCAAGCTGCTGAAGGCCATGCTGTAATACGGGCATCAGCTCAGACAAGAGAGGCGGGCCGTGGGCCCGCCTTTTTTTCGACCATCTTTCCGGAGTAGATCATGGCCCTGTTCCTCAGCGAAAGCGACGTCCGCCAGTTACTGACCATGGAGATGGCGCTGGCCGGCGTCGAGTCGGCGCACCGCGACCTGGCGCTCGGTCAGGCGCTGGATACGCCGCGGGCGCGCAGCCGCCTGCCGCAGACCGTGCTGCACATCCTGCAGGGCGCCTTGCCGGCCCAAGGTGTGCTCGGTTACAAGGCCTATACCAGCAACCGCAGCGGCAACCGTTTCCTGGTCCATCTCTTCGATGCCGCCAGCGGCCGTCTGCGCGCGGTGCTCGAAGCCGATTACCTCGGCATGCTGCGCACCGGCGCTGCCAGCGGCGTCGCGGCGCGCTGGCTAGCGCGGCCGGATGCCAGCGTCGCCGGCATCTTCGGCGCCGGCTGGCAGGCGGAAGGCCATGTCCGGGCGCTGTGCGCGGCGCTGCCGCTGGAGCGGGTCAAGGTGTTCAGCCGGCGGGCAGACAAGCTGCAGGATTTCTGTGCCCGGCTCAGCGCCGCCACCGGCGTCGCCGTGGTGCCGGCCGCGAGTGCCGAAGACACTGTGCGCGGCAGCGATGTGGTCGGGACGGTGACCACCGCCAGCCAGCCGCTGTTCGAGGCCGAGTGGCTGGAGGAGGGGGCGCACATCAACGCCGCCGGCTCGAATGCGCTGATCCGCCAGGAACTGTCCGAGGCCGCGGTGCGCCGCTGCAGTCTGGTCGTCGTCGATGCCGTGCCGACGGCGCTGGCCGAGGCCGGCGATCTGCTGCCCTTGCTTGAGAAGGGGCGGCTGCATCCGCGCCAGCTGGTCGAACTCGGCGAGATCATCGTCGGCCGTCATGGCGGCCGGGGCGGCGTTGGCGACATCACCCTGTTCGAGTCGCAGGGCATGGCCATCCAGGATCTGGCGGTGGCCTTGCGCGTTGTCATGGCCGCCGAAGCGGCGGGCATCGGCAGCCCGTTACCGCTGCAATGAGGTTTGACCGGGCCAGCGTCTCCGCGTGAAAATGCAGGTGCGGCGCGTTCAGCGCCCGGAGCCATAGACAAGGGGTGGGGATGGCGAAATCAGCGTTCTGGAAGTCCGACCGGTTTCTCGGCATTGCGGTCACCGTCGTCATGCTCGCCGCTGCCGGCACCGACCTGCTGCAGAGTCTGGAGCGCAAGGCCTACGATATCGGCGTGCAGCTCTCCAGCCGGACGCCCAGCGATCGCCTGGCGGTGATCGCCATCGACGACCAGAGCATCGCCAATCTTGGCCGCTGGCCGTGGTCGCGCGATCTGCATGCGCGCATGACCGACCAGCTGGCCGGCGCCGGGGCCAAGGTAATCGGCAATACCGTGCTGTTCTCCGAGGCGCAGCGCGACCCGGGCTATGTCTATATCAGCCGCCTGATCGAACTGGTCAATCAGGCGCCAGCCGAAGGCACGCAGCCGTTGCCGGCCGCCGCCGAGATCGCCGCCCTGCTGAACGAAGCAGAAAGCGCCCTGAATACCGATCGCCAGCTGGCCGACAGTTATGCCCGGGCCGGCAACGTCGTGCTGCCGATGCTGTTCGAACTGGGCGAGCCGATTGGCCGCCCGGACCGGCCCTTGCCCCCGTACGTGACCGGCAACCGGCTGCTGCAGGTGATGGAAGGCGAGGGCTTCGTTCCGCCGGCCGGCGGCGTCCAGGTGCCGGTCGAGGTGCTGGGCAGCCGGGCGCTGGCCATCGGTCACCTGAACAGCATGCCGGATGTCGATGGCGGCGTACGCAGCGAAGCGCTGGTGGTGCAGTACTTCGACCAGTTCTACCCGTCGCTGGCGCTGATGCTGGCGGCGAAAAGCCTCAATCTCGGCGCCGAAGATATCGGCGTGCGCCGCGGCGAGGAGGTGCGTCTCGGCCGTCTGCGCATCCCGACCGATGCGGCGACGCGCATGCATACCTTCTTCTACAAGGGCGCCGAGGGGCGGCCGGCCTTCGCGGTCGATTCCTTCTACGACGTGCTGAGCGGCAAGATCCCACCAGCCAAGTACGCCGGCAAGATCGTCCTGATCGGCGCTACGGCCGCCGGCGTCGGCACGCCGCAGGTAACGCCGGTGGCGGCGGCGATGGATCCGGTACTGATCCTGGCGCATACGGTATCGAGCATCCTGCAGGAACATTTCTTCGTCACCCCGGGCTGGGGTGTCTGGGCCAGTCTGGCGGCCATCGTGCTGGTCGGGCTCTACCTCGCCTTCGCCCTGCCGGCGCTGGGTGCCGGGCTGGGGGCACTGGCCACGCTGGCGCTGCTGGCGACCCTGCTCGGCACGCATTTCGCCCTGATGCTCGGCGCCGGCCTGTGGATTCCGTTGAGTACCGCCGCCAGCCTGCTGCTGGTCGGCCACCTGCTGCTGACCACCAAGCGCTTTCTCGCGACCGAGCGCGGCAAGGCCAAATCGGATCTCGACTCGGCCGAGTCCAACCGCATGCTCGGTCTGGCTTTCCAGGGGCAGGGCCAGCTCGACATGGCCTTCGACAAGTTCCGCAAATGCCCGCTGGACGACGGGCTGATGGAGAATCTCTACAACCTGGCGCTGGACTACGAGCGCAAGCGCCAGTTCAACAAGGCCGAGGCGGTGTTCCGGACGATGGCTGAGCACGACCCGGGCTTTCGCGACATCGCCAAGCGCCTGACCCGCGCCCGGCAGATGTCGGAAACGGTGCTGCTGGCCGGCGCTCCGGGTCCGGGCGGCGGCACGCTGCTGGCGGCCGACGGCGAAGTCGAGAAGCCGATGCTCGGCCGCTATCAGTTGGAGAAGGAACTGGGCAAGGGGGCGATGGGCGTCGTCTATCTCGGCCGCGATCCGAAAATCAACCGCGTCGTCGCCATCAAGACCATGGCCCTGGCCCAGGAGTTTGACGCCGACGAACTGGAAGACGTCAAGCAGCGCTTCTTCCGCGAGGCGGAAACGGCCGGCCGGCTCAGCCATCCGAATATCGTCACCATGTTCGATGCCGGCGAGGAACACGATCTGGCCTATATCGCCATGGAATTCCTCAAGGGGCGCGACCTTGTGCCGCAGGGCAAGCCGGGGGCGCTGCTGCCGCTGCCGACCGTGCTTTCCATCGTCGCCCGGGTCGCCGATGCGCTCGACTACGCGCACAGCCAGCAGGTCGTGCATCGCGACATCAAACCGGCCAACATCATGTACGAGCCGGCCTCCGACCAGGTCAAGGTCACCGATTTCGGCATCGCCCGCATCACCGACTCGTCGCGCACCAAGACCGGCATGGTCCTCGGCACGCCGTCCTACATGTCGCCTGAACAGTTGGCCGGCAAGAAGATCGACGGCCGCTCCGATCTCTATTCGCTGGGCGTCACCCTCTACCAGTTGTGCAGCGGCCAGTTGCCGTTCACCGGCGAGTCGCTGGCCCAGTTGATGTACAAGATTGCCAACGACCCCGTACCCGATATTCGCGGCAGCGTTCCCCAATTGCCGCCGATGGTGGCGGCGGTCATTGCCAAGGCCATGGCCAAGAATCTCGAGCAGCGCTATCAGCGCGGCGCTTCGTTTGCCGCCGACCTGCGCCGCTGTCTGACGCTACTGCAGCCCGGTGGTGCCGCATGAAATTGCCGGAGGCCCTGGAAATGGCGGTGCGCACCGATCCCGGCCTGATCCGTGCGCACAACGAGGATGCCGTGTTCGCCGATGCCGGCCTCGGCTTGGCCATCCTGGCCGACGGCATGGGCGGCTACAACGCCGGCGAAGTCGCCAGCGGCATGGCGAGCACGCTGCTGGCGACCAATTTCGCCCGTTTCATTCCCACCTGTACCGGCCATTCGGATGGTGCCGGCGATCCCGATTTCGCCAGCCATCATCTGGCGGCGGAGGTTTCCGCCGCCAATCTGGCCATCTTCAATGCCTCGCACAGCCAGCCGCAGTACGCCGGGATGGGCACGACCCTGGTGGTTGCCTGGTTCTACGACAACCGGGTGAATGTCGCCCATGTCGGTGATTCGCGCCTTTATCGCTTGCGCGGCAAACATTTCGAACAGCTGACCCGGGATCATTCGCTTTTGCAGGAGCAGCTTGATAATGGCATGATCACCCCGGAAGAGGCCCGGGTCTCGCAGAATCGCAACCTGGTGACCCGGGCGCTCGGCGTCGAGCCGGTGCTTGATGTCGAAGTCCATGTGCATGACGTGATGACTGGCGACATCCTGTTGCTCTGTTCGGATGGCCTGAACGACATGGTCGAGGATGAGGATATCCAGCTCATCCTGCAGACGCTGGGCGGCAATCTGGAACTGGCGGCCGAACAGCTGGTGCATCTGGCGAATGACAATGGCGGACGGGATAATGTCTCGGTGATCCTGATCAAGGTGCTCGGCGACTATCCGGTGCCCCGGGGCTGGTGGCAGAAGCTGCTGGCCGCAATGACGTAAAACGAGGTAGGCAAGATGGCAAAACTGATTCTTTCGATGGATGGGCTGGTGCTCAAGGAAATCGCGCTCAACAAGGAGCGCCTGAGCATCGGCCGCAAGCCGCACAACGACATCCAGATCGACAATCTGGCCATTTCCGGCGAGCACGCGGTGGTCGTCACCATCCTCAACGATTCCTTTCTCGAAGACCTGAACAGCACCAACGGCACGCTGGTTAACGGCCAGCCGATCAAGAAGCACATCCTGCGCAACAACGATATCGTCGAGCTGGGCAAGTACCGGCTCAAGTTTCTGGTCGGCGAGGCGGATGCGGGCGGCGACTTCGGCAAGACTTCGCTGATCCGCCCGGGCATGGCCAAGCTGGCCTCGGAGATGGAACTGGCGCCGACCGGCGGTGCGGCCACCCGCTCCAACATCGGAATGCCGCCGACGCCGCCGGCGCCGAGCATTCCCGGGGCGGCGATCCAACTGCTCAACGGCCCGAACGCCGGCAAGGAGCTGGAACTGACCAAGACCCTGACCACCCTCGGCAAGCCCGGCCTGCAGGTGGCCGTCATCGCCCGCCGGCCGCACGGCTATTTCATCACCCACGTCGAGGGCAAGCAGTTCCCCGTGCTCAATGGCCAAGCGCTGGATGCCCAGGCCCACCCGCTGGGCGATCACGACATTGTCGAAATCGCCGGCATCAAGATGGAATTCTTCCTCAAGGCCTGATCCCCTTACACGCCATCGAGCGGTCATCGTGAAAAAACACCTGGTCCGCTTCGTTCTTGGCGCCCTCTGCGTCCTGCTCCTGCTCGGCCATGCCGCACGCGTCTGGCCGATCCACTTCGTCAGTGCCTTCGACGCCTATCTTTACGATGTGCGAGTGCGCCTCGGCATGCCGGATACCGTCGACCCGAGCGTCGTCATCGTCGATATCGACGAACGCAGCCTGGCCGAGATCGGCCGCTGGCCGTGGAGCCGGCACCTGCTGGCCGATCTGGTGCACCGCCTGACCGATGAGCACGGTGCGGCGGTGGTCGGTTTCGACGTCGTCTTCGCCGAACCGGACGAAAGCTCCGGCCTCGCCGTACTGGACGCCATCAGCCGTCGGCAGTTGCGCCACGAGCCGGGCTTTCAGCGGGCGCTCGCCGAACTGCGGCCGATGCTCGATTACGACCGGCGCTTCGCCGATGCCCTGCGCGGCCGGCCGGTCGTCCTCGGCTACTACTTTTCCGGGACGCACGAGGCGCGGCAGAGCGGCGAACTGCCGCCGCCGCTCTTTCCGGCTGGCAGCTTTGCCGGCCAGCAGATTCCGTTCATTTCGTGGACCGGTTATGGCGCCAATTTGCCGGAACTACAGCGCGCCGCAGCCAGCGGCGGGCATTTCAATCCGCTGATCGATTTCGACGGCAGTTCGCGTCGCGTGCCGCTGATCGCCGAATTCGACGGCCGCTATTACGAGGCGCTGTCGCTCGCCGTGCTGCGGACCCTCCTTGGCCGGGCCGAGGTACAGCCGGGTTTTCCCGCTGACGGTGCCCAGCTCGAATGGCTGGACGTCGTTGGCGAGCGCGGCCGGCTGCGCATTCCGGTCGACGAGAATGGCGCCGCGCTGATTCCCTATCGCGGCCACGATCACAGCTTTCCGTATCTCTCCGCCGTCGATGTCTTGCGCGGCCAGGTGCCAGCCGGGCAGCTGGCCGGCCGCATCGTCCTGGTCGGCACCACCGCCCCCGGCCTGATGGACCTGCGGGCGACGCCGGTCAGCGGCGCCTATCCCGGCGTCGAAGTCCATGCCAACCTGATCGCCGGCATGCTGGCCGGAACGGTCAAGGAGAAACCGGGTTACGTGATGGCCATCGACGCCATCCAGCTGCTGCTCTTCGGTGGCCTGCTGGCGGCGCTGCTGCCCCTGCTGTCGCCATTGCGCGCCAGCCTGCTGACGCTGGCGACGCTGCTGGCGGTGCTTGCCCTCAACGCCTGGCTGTGGACCTCGGCCAACCTGGTCCTGCCGCTGGCGGCGATGCTGCTGGTGATCGCGCTGCTCTACGCGCTGAACATGTCCTGGGGCTACTTCGTCGAAGCGCGGATCAAGCGGCAATTCACCGACCTGTTCGGCCAGTACGTGCCGCCGGAGCTGGTCGACGAGATGGCCCGCGATCCGGAAAGCTACAGCATGGAAGGGCGCAATGCCGAACTGACGGTGTTGTTCGCCGACATCCGCAGCTTCACCTCGCTGTCCGAAGGCATGGAGCCGAAGGAGCTGGCGCACCTGATGAACGACTATTTCGGCGCCATGACCGATGTCATCCGGGTTCGCCGCGGCACGCTGGACAAGTACATCGGCGACGCCATCATGGCCTTCTGGGGGGCGCCGGTTGCCGATCAGGACAATGCCCGCCACGCCATCCTGGCCGCCCTCGGCATGCAGCAGGCGGTGGCCGCGCTGGCCGAGCCCTTCGCCGCCCGCGGCTGGCCGCCGCTGCAGATCGGCATCGGCATCAACAGCGGCACGATGACGGTCGGCGACATGGGCTCGCCGGTGCGCAAGGCCTATACGGTGATGGGCGATGCGGTCAATCTGGCCTCG
Source organism: Betaproteobacteria bacterium HGW-Betaproteobacteria-12 (assembly GCA_002842345.1). Lineage (GTDB taxonomy): Bacteria > Pseudomonadota > Gammaproteobacteria > Burkholderiales > Rhodocyclaceae > Azonexus. The sequence continues at coordinate 7,356 of PHCU01000017.1, forward strand.
CGCCTGGAAGGCATCACCAAGGAGTACGGCGTCGCCATCGTGGTCGGCGAGGAAACCCGCCGGCGCGTGCCTGACATGACTTTCCGCGAACTCGACCGGGTGCGCGTCAAGGGCAAGGATGAGCCGGTCGCCATCTACGAGCCGCTGGGCCTGACGGCGGAGCTGTCGCCGGCCGTGCTGAGCGGGCTGCGCCAGTGGCAGCAGGCGCTGCGCCTTTATCGCGCGCGCGACTGGGACGGCGCCGAATTGCAGATATACAATCTGCTGCAGGAAGCGCCGGATTGCCGACTGTACGCCCTCTACACCGAACGCATCGTGGCCTTGCGCAGGAATCCGCCGGACGGCAACTGGGACGGCACCACCACCTATCAGACCAAATAGACATGAAGCTACGCGTACTCGGTTGCAGCGGTGGTATCGGCGGCAGGCACCTGCGGACCACCGCCTTGCTCGTCGATCAAGACATCCTGGTCGATGCCGGGACCGGCGTCACCGATCTGTCGATCGCCGAGATGGCAGCCATCGACCATGTCTTCCTGACCCATCCGCATCTCGATCACATCGCCGCCCTGCCGCTGATGATCGACACCATCGCCGACCGCCGGCAGAAGCCGCTGATCGTCTACGGCACCGCGGCCGTGCTGACCATTCTGCGCAACCACATCTTCAACTGGGCGATCTGGCCGGACTTCTCCGAGGTGCCCAGCGCCGAGCAGCCGTTCATGCGCTATCAGATCATCGAGCCCGGTGTGCCGGTCACGCTGGGCGGCCGCCGGTTCACCGCGCTGCCGGTCGAGCACACGGTGCCGGCCGTCGGCTATCGTCTCGACTCGGGTGCCGGCAGCCTGGTCTTTTCCGGCGACACCGGCATCTGCAACGATTTCTGGCGGGCGGTCAACCGGGTGGACAACCTGCGCCACCTGATCATCGAATGTGCCTTCTCCAATCGCGAGGAACGCCTGGCTGTCGTCTCCAAGCATCTGTGCCCGGCCATGCTGGAGCGCGAACTGCAAAAGCTGGAGCGCGAGTGCGACATTTACGTCACCCACCTCAAGCCCGGGCAGATCGAACTGACCATGGAGGAAATCGAGCGCTGCCTCGGCGATTTCAAGCCGCAGATGTTGCAGAACAATCAGACCTTCGAGTTCTGACATGTCGCCCGCCACTTCCACCCTGGCCAGCCTCGAGCCGATCCGCGGCTTGTCCGCCGCCCGCCTCGACGAACTGGCCCGTCTCTGTCCGATCGAGCGCTTTCCGCTCGGCGCCGATCCGCTGCTTGCCGGGACTGCCTTCAGCCTCGTCTACCTGCTCGCCGGCGAACTGCGCATCGTCCTGCCCGACGGCAGTTCGCGGCTGCTGGTCGGCGGCTGCGACATCGCCAACTGGCCGCTCGGCTACAAGACGGTGCTGCCGCAGAGCAGCAAGGCGGTGACCGAAGTCGAGCTGTTGCGTATCGATTTCGACCTGCTCGACATCATGATGACCTGGGACGAACTGGCGACCGTTGCCGATAGCCGCCCGGCCGGGAGCGACGGCAGTGCCCAGTGGAGCAACATGACCGGCGCCTTCAGCGCCCAGGCGCTGACCGCCGGCGCCCTGGCCGCCTTGCCGCCGGCGCACATCCACGAACTGATGCAGCGTTTCGAGCGGGTCAAGGTCAAGCGCGGTCAGGTCATCATTCGCGAGGGTGACCCGGGGGACTGCTTCTATCTGCTCGAATCGGGGCGCTGTACCGTCAATAAGCGGGTCGGCGGCGCCGCGCTCGGCATCGCCGAACTGAAGGCCGGCGACTCCTTCGGCGAAGAGGCCCTGGTCTCCGCTTCGCAACGTAACGCCACGGTGACCATGAAGACCGATGGCAGCCTATTGCGCCTGGCCAAGCCGGATTTCGTCGAACTCTTGCAGGCGCCCCTGCTGCATGCCGTCAGCCGGGTCGAAGCGGAGCGCCGGGTGGCGACGGGCAGCGCCCGCTGGCTCGATGTCCGTTATCCGGCAGAATATGTCGAGGACGGCCTGACGGGCGCCATCAACCTGCCGCTCAACGAAATCCGCAATGCCCTGCAATTGCTCGACAAGGGGCTCGAATACATCGCCTATTGCCAGAGCGGCCGGCGCAGTTCCGCCGCCGCCTTCCTGCTCGCCCAGCATGGCTTCCGCGCCAGCCTGCTGGAAGGCGGGCTGGGGCTCGGGGAGGCGGCATGAGGGCGGGGCCGCGCAAGGGGCTCGGGTAGGCATCATGGAAACACTCGACAATCTGTTTCGCCGTCTCGAACAACTCAACGATATCGGTGCGTCGCTCTCCAACGAACGCAACCTCGACCTGCTGCTGGAAAAGATCCTGCTCGCCGCCAAGACCATCACCGGCGCCGACGGCGGCACCCTCTACCTGCTGTCCGAGGACCATCAGCACCTGCACTTCGAGATCGTACGCACCGACTCGCTGGGCATCGCCTTCGGCGGCGCCAGCGCCGAGCCGACCTCGGGCAAGTTTCCCGATCTCTGCCTGTATCGCCCGGACGGCCTGCCCAACAACAGCATGGTTGCCGCCTATGCGGCGATCACCGGCAAGACGGTCAATATCGCCGATGCCGACACCGCAGTCGGTTTCGACTTCTCGGGCACGCGCCAGTTCGACGAACGCACCGGCTACCGTTCCCGCTCCTTCCTGACCGTGCCGCTGAAGAACCACGAGAGCGAGATCATCGGCGTGCTGCAGTTGATCAATGCGCTCGATCCGATAACTCGCCAGGTCGTCGAGTTTTCGCCGGCCGACCAGCGCCTGGCCGAATCGCTGGCCTCGCAGGCCGCCATCGCCCTGACCAACCGCCAGTTGGTCGAGCAGATGGAAACGCTATTCGAATCCTTCATTCAGCTGATCAACCTGGCCATCGACGAAAAATCGCCCTACACCGGCGGCCACTGCCAGCGCGTGCCGGAACTGACGATGCTGCTGGCCGATGCCGTTGATGCCACCACGGAAGGGCCGCTGGCCGATTTCCGGCTGACCGACAAGGACCGCTACGAACTGCGTATCGCCGCCCTGATGCACGACTGCGGCAAGGTGACGACGCCAGTGCATGTCGTCGACAAGTCGACCAAGCTGCAGACCCTCTTCGACCGCATTCACCTGCTCGACACGCGCTTCGAAGTGCTCAAACGCGATGCCCAGGTGCGCTTGTGGCGCAGCATCGCCGAAGGCGGCGAGCGGCACGCGGCCGAGCAGCGTTACCGCGAGTTCTGCCGGCGCTGCGATGCCGACCGCGAATTCCTCCGCCAGGCCAACGTCGGCAGCGAACGGATGGGCGACGAGGATATCGAACGCGTCCGCCGCATCGGTAGCGATTACCACTGGCGCGACATCGACGGCAATGAGGTGCCCTTCCTCTCGGCCGACGAACTCGAGAACCTGACCATCCGCGCCGGCACCCTGACCAAGGCGGAGCGGCAGATCATCAACCACCACATCGTGGCCACCATCCGCATGCTCGAACAGCTCCCCTGGCCCAAGCATTTGAAGAACGTCCCGGAATACGCCGGCGGTCACCACGAACGCATGGACGGCAAGGGCTACCCGAAGGGCCTGAAGCGCGAGCAGATGAGCTGGCAGGCCCGGATGATGGGCATCGCCGACATCTTCGAAGCCCTGACAGCCAAGGACCGGCCGTACAAGGAAGGGATGAAGCTGTCGCAGGCGCTGAAGATTCTCGAGAATTTCCGCAACAACGGGCATATCGATCCGGATTTGTTCGACGTGTTTTTGAACTCAGGCGTCTACCGGCGCTACGCCGAGGCCTTTCTCGGGGAACGGCAGATCGATTGCTGAGCCAGTGACCGGCACCGCGGTCACCCGACACGGAAGCCCTTTACGCCGAATTCGTTGCCGGTAAGACCCGGGCCAAGGAGCGGGAGGCGAATCTTGCCCAATCGGTACGGGAGTTCGCCGGCATGGCGAAAGGGGTATTTCTCAACCGCGTGCCGTCGATCGTGACGGCGACGTTACGGAAGCTCGACGACCATGGCCTCCTCGGCAAAAATCTCATGGTTATCGGGACCAATGCTTTGCACGGGTATGAGTCGGTAGCGGGCGTCCAGTTCGATGCAGGCTTGATGGCAACGACGGACGTAGACCTCCTGTCGGATGCCCGTGCCACCTTGAAGCTCGCCCTTCTTGATGACGCAGTGGCCGAAGCCGGGGTGCTCGCCATTTTGCAGAAAGTCGACCGTTCGTTCGAGGCGGTGCGGAAAGACGATTTCCGGGCAGTCAACAAGGCGGGTTTCTAGGTCGATCTGGTCAAGCAAGCACCCAATCCGCCCTGGAAAGCGGGCGAGTCGGAGCGAATCGCGGCAGCGGATCTGAAACCCTCCTGGCTCCCCAATATCAAATGGCTGCTGGCCAGTGAGAAATTCCGCGCCGTTGTGCTCGGCCAGGACGGCTTGCCGGCGCCCATGGTCTGTCCAGACCCGCGTGCCTTTGCGGTCTATAAGCAGTGGCTGAGCGAGCAGCGCGACCGCGATCCGGGAAAAATCCAGCGCGACCGGCAGCAGGCGGCAGCAACCATTGCCCAGGTGCGCGAGAAATTCCCGCACCTGGCGCTCGATGACAACGCCGAGCGCTTGTTTCCGGCGACCGTGCGCAAGCTTTTCCGTGGCTCGGAGTTCGGGCTCAGAGGGAATCAGGGCACTTGCAAAAATAGTGAGTTGACGCGGCCTGATAGTAGTGTGCTGGTCATGCACAAAATTAGTGCAATGCTCCAATCGTGGCCACCCAAAACGAAACGCTCGCCGCATCCCTTGCACAGCTCAAGGCCCTCCAGGATATCCGCCAGCCGGCGAAATCGAGAATCTGAGCAGCCGTGTCGGTACGGCGAGTATCGCCGAGTGGCATATCGTCAAGCACCGCATTGCGGACCGCTTCCTCAGCCCGCAGCAAATCGATCGCGGATGACAAATTGTGCCGCCGGAGACTGCCGAAATTTGGCACCTTTACGCCTGTCATGTTGTTGGCGTAGCCTCGTTTCTGAACTTTGTTGTGCTTAAGTTATTGAAAGTTGGCGATTTGTAACTTTCCTTGCCAATTTGTGTCGTGCTGGCACGGAAGGTGTTTTATAGTAACCAGCGGCTTTTCCCGCCTTTCTTGTAAAAGGAGATTCAAATGAAGCGTGTTCAACAAGGTTTCACCCTGATCGAACTGATGATTGTCGTGGCCATCATCGGTATTCTGGCTGCCGTCGCATTGCCGGCTTATCAGGATTACACGAAAAAAGCAAAGGTCTCGGAGATCGTTCTTGCAGCCAGCGGCTGCCGTACTACTATTACCGAGGTTTATCAATCGGGTTCTGCTTCTAGTGCTCCCGGTGCCAATGGCTGGGGGTGTGAAAGTGCTTCCGCGACAAGCAAGTACGTCGCGAGTATCGTAACCGATGCAGATGGCCAAGTGACAGTTACGGCACAAGGATTCAATGATGCCAATATTGATGGCGAAGCCGTTATCCTTCAACCGCGTACCCAAGCTGGTGCTGCAATGGTTTGGGCTACTAACGCCGGTTCGCAAGTAAATCAGTGGGCTTGTGGCGCCACCACCGGCTCTACGATCCTCAAGTTCCTGCCAGGTTCTTGCAAGACAGCTTTCTAATTTATTTGTTTCCCAAAAGGGCCGCGTAAGCGGCCTTTTTCATTTTTGGGGTTTTATGTGAATCTGTTATTACTGTACGCGGGATGTTTGAGCCTGATATGGGCATGGCTCGATCCAAATCACTACCTGCCTTGGACGACATTTCGTAATGATCTGCTGGCTTGGTTGACATTGTTACTCGTTCTGTTTGCTACCCTTGTCGGCAGGCTTCCGCTGGTATTTCCAAGGTTAGCGATCGTACTTCTAATCTTGGCCGCCTGGCCCGCGTTGCAGTTTGCCTTTGGCGAGGTTTTCTTCTTTGGTGACGTCCTGTTAGCCTCTGCATATCTTGTTGGTTTTTCGCTGTCCATTGCAGTGGCTTATGGTGCTAGGGAAAGAGCGCTTCAATTCGTTCATGCGCTCGCGATTGTCTTTGTCTCGGGGGCTCTGCTCTCATTTCTGATTGCCATCTGCCAATGGCTTTCGCTCGACTTGCTTGGCATATGGGCATTTGGCTTGCCAAGTGGCGGGAGGCCATACGGCAATCTGGCGCAGCCGAATAATCTGGCTTCGCTCCTGTTTGTCGGGATTGCTGCGGCGATCTACCTGCGACTCTGCGGCCTATGGGGAAGGAGCCTCTCCGGATTGGTCATTTTATTGCTCCTGGCGGGGGTTGCCATGACGCAGTCACGAATGGCATTGGTCGTACTGGTCGTACTCTTGCTCTGGTTGGCCGTGGGGCGAAACCGGATGGGCTTCAATGTGTCACGAGGTGAGATCGTATCCGCAGGCGTGGTGGCAGTTTCACTGTGGATGGTCTGGCCCAGTTTTTCAGACCTACTGTATCTGTCTTCACAAGGAGCGATTGATCGCCTGATAGGCGTTGGTAGCGACGTACGCTTAGTCATGTGGATACAGCTGCTGGATGCCGCTTGGCAACGTCCGCTGACCGGCTGGGGCTGGAACCAGGTGAGTGTTGCTCAGGTGGCGGTGGCTGCCGACTATCCCAATTCGATTTTCACCGAACATTCACACAACTTGTTTGTTGATCTAATGGTTTGGAATGGTGGTGTGCCAGGCCTCTTAATGTCCATCTCCCTGATGGCTTGGGCTTGGCTTCGTCTTCGTCAAATCGCCACCCTGCCAGGATGGTTGGCCATGGCAGCCTTTCTGGTGTTTGGGGTGCATGCGATGTTCGAATTTCCTTTGGACTACGCCTTCTTCCTGGTGCCGATGGGTTTTTTTGTGGGAATTGTCGAGGCAAGTGTCGGTGCACGAGCCGTGTGGCAACTAGGAAGCCGCTCGGTTGCATTGGGTTTGCTGCTCGGCTTGGGACTGCTGGGGGCAATCTTCCTGGAATATTTGCTCGTCGAAAACGACCACCGGCGGCTACGCTTCGAGGCGATCGGTGTAGAACAACGTTCGCCGGACCACATGGCCCCCGACGTCATGCTGCTGACTCAGAGTCGTGAGTTCTTACGTTTTGCACGTAGCGAGGCTCGCCCCGGTATGAGCGATGAAGAACTTGAGTGGATGCGCCAGGTTTCTTCTCGCTACGCCTACCCGCCGGCCATGTTTCGCTACGCATTGGCGCTGGCAATGAATGAACGTTATCAGGAGGCGGAGCGAACCTTGCTGTCCCTGCGCCAAATGCACCCCGAGAAATTCTTTATTGAAGCAGCGGGAAGCTGGGCGGCGCTGTCGAAGCGCTATCCGCAGCTGGATTCGGTAGATTTTCCCGAACCCAATAATCAGCCGTAGTTCAGCAAGTCGGCCGCCGCTGTGCCAGCCAGGCCGCCAGCGCCTCCGGCAACTGTTCAACGAGCAGCCCCTGGCGTCCGGCCATCCAGCCGTGGATCGGGCCCGGGGGGCGTTTGGCGAGGGCTTCCTTGATCAGCATTTCGGCGGTGACGTGGTCGTTGATCAGGCCGAGTTCGTCCTGCAGGCGGCCGAGCACGGCGAGGTAGGGGACGAGACGGTTCTCGGGCAGCAGCGGGGCGAAGAATTCCATCGTGTAGCGCAGCTTCTTGAAGGCGATGCGCAGGCGGTGGCGGTCTTCCGGGCTTAGCGTGGCATGGCTTTCGGCCAGCTTGCGGGCGCGGCGGGAGTGGTAGGCGAGGCGCTCGCCGGCGAATTTTTTCAGCGGCAGCGGCAGGGTGTCACTGAGGGCGTAGACGGCGGCGGTGAATTCGACGATCAGGCGCGGATATTCGCCTATGGCGAGCAGGCGGACGATCGAGCGGCGGGCACGGCGGGCGCGCTGGCGGGCTTCGTTGCGCAGGCGTTTGAGGTCGCGGTCGGCGGGGAACAGGGCGTGGATGGGCGGCAGTGTCTCTTCGAGGAAGACGTCCCAGTTGCGGGCGTCGCCGAGGGCGCCGGCGAGCGTCTGCCAGGTCTGACCGTAGGCCTTGACGAACTCCGCCGGCAGGGCCGGGGCGAACAGCTTGATCGCCGAGCGCAGCCGGCGCAGGGCGACGCGCGCCTGGTGGATGAATTCCGCTTCGCCGCCGGCAAGCAATCCCTGTTCATTGCGCTGGAAGTGTTCGAGGCAGCCCAGCGCGATGCTGCGGAAGGCTTCGACCGGTGTCAGGCTGTCGTCGAGCGGCGCCGGTTTGGCCTTGAACGGGCGCGCCGGTTCGTCGAGGAACAGGGCGTAGCCGCGTTCGGCCTTGCTGGCGACGGCCGGCTGCAGGTGCAATTGTTTTTGCAGACTGCGGGTCAGGCCGAAGATGTCCTCGATGCGGCCGCTGAGCAGTTCGAGTTCAACTTCGCAGATGGGCGCGCGGCGCTCGCGGCTGGCGATGTGGCCGCGGTCGAGCGCCAGTTCGATCAGCGATTCGCCAAAGGGCACCTGCCAGGTCTGGCGGCGGAAGTCGGTGGTGAACACGGGTTCCAGGCGCTCGGTTGCCGCTTCGAGAAAGTCCTGCAGTTCCGGTGCGTCGACATGGCTGAAATCGAAGTGGCCCGGTGTTGCCGGCGCTTCCCATTCGCTGCGCACGGCCAGCCCGCCGCTGGCCGGTTCGGCCGATTTGACGGTGAGCAGCCACTCCCAGCCCTTCTGGCGGAAACGCATGGCGATGCGCCGGCCGGCCAGGGCGAGGTCCGGCGTGTCGTAATAGGTGTTGAGCAGGCGCTGGCGTTGCGCTTTGATGCCGACCAGCGCCGGATGGCTGGCCAGCTTGCGGGCGTTCTTTGCATCCAGTTGCAGCTTCAGTTCGATTTCCGTGCTCATGTGTGCGGGATTTCTGTCGGAGATGATTGGGCTACAAGCCAGGTCGACCCGCGGCGATCCATTTTTCGGTCAGCGTCAGGCCAAGTCGATAACGTGCGCAGTTATAGCTCTCGAGGTGTTTCAATTCTTCGCGAAGTGCGCGCACAAAGGGCTCTTGGTCTGCTTCTTCGATTGCCAGGCAGGCCACCGCGTCGGCAATCGTTGCGGCTGCGCTTACGACCTGGCGTACGCCTTCTCCCAGCATTTCGCGGTACTTTAGTCGGAATGGGTCGGGCGCGCCCATCGCCTCCAGGATGGCCGCATACTTGTCGATGGAGCGTCGATAGGTCCATTCGAACAGTTCCACCGCCAGCGAGACATCCTGCAGTTCGTAGATGGCCAGCACGGCAAGCGCATAGTCGGCCGGTTCGACGTCGAGAAACGAAATGGGCGCACAGTTTTGCATGAGCAGTGGCAGATTCGCACACAAGCGGCTCGTGCGCTTGTTGCCATCCTCAAAGGGTTGGAGATACGCAAGATTGACCCACAAGAAGAAGGCAGCCTCGATCGGGTTTTTGATGTGGCATGACTTGGCGACGAGGGCGTTGAGAATTTCATCCAGGAGTTGTGGAATCTGCAAAGGAACATAGACCGAGTCGGTGATAGTGACCACCGTATTGCGTGCCCGGCCAAGGGCCTCAGGAGCTTTCAACAAGCCTTGCATCAGCAGGCTTTGAATGTTGCGGACCACGATGTCCCTGATGCCGTAATGCGGTACCTCATCGACCAGGAACTCAATGGCATCCTTGTGGTTGAGGAGCATCAAGGCATCTTCATCATCGCCGGGCGAGCGCCCCCGCTCAAACAACACCTGGGTATCCAGCAGGCTCTTGCGATTTCCCTCTAGGCGCGAGGAGTGCCAGGCCAGGTCGATCAGCAGTTGTTCGAGAACTTTCCGGGCGTAGGTGCCCGCAGGCTGATGGCCCCGAGCCCGACCTCGGTCGAGAAGGTCCTGCGCCAGCAGAGGCGGAATCAGTGCTGACTGATTCGGCATGTAGTTTTCCACGAACCAGCGCTGGTAGCTGATCGGCTTCCGGGTGCCGATCGGCGCCGTCAGTTGTTCAATGAGCGGCTGGTGTTCGGTGGCAAAGCGAAATGCCGGGCGGGCCGGTTGTCCAGTTGCCGCGCTTGCCTTCGATGCCGTTGATACGGCAGTTGCGAGAGCGTACCGGGTAGCCGGGCCGGCGTTTCGTTTCAGGATGATCTGGTCTGCCGTCAGCAAGGCCAGGTGGCGGTTGACGGTGGAGCGTTTGGCGTCAAGGCCGGTCGTGATGGCCTCGGGCGAGCAATCGATCTGGCCTGCTGCGAGTTGCTGACGCAGGTAGTCCAGTATCTCGGCTCTGAGATCGCGGCGGGCGGTGGCCATCTTCTCGCTACTCTCCAAACAAATTGAAAGATGAGGCTATATTACAAGTAAGTTCTCATGAGTATGAGAACTTGTCACTGCATCCTGATTTTCTTCTCAGTTCGATTTCCGTGCTCATTGCTTCTCCCTCGGTACGGCGGGGCCGGTCGCGCCGTCGAAGCCGAGTTCGGGCAGGGCCGCCAGTTCGCCGGCGCTTTGCACGCCCTCGGCGATGACCGTCAGGCCGATATTATGGGCGATGCTGCACAAACCTTTAAGGAACGCCTGGTTGCCTGGCTGGCTGTCGATGGCGCGGATGAAGCTGCCGTCGACTTTGAGGTAGTCCAGGCCGATATCGTGGAGGCGACCGATTTCGCTGAACTGGCGGCCGAAATGTTCGATCCCCAGACGGCAGCCGAGCGGCCGCAGGGCGTTGCAGAAAGTCTGGAACTCGCCGAAGTGGCGGAAGGCGCCGACTTCCGCCACCTCCAGCCACAGCCGTGGCGCCAGTTCCTTGCGGCTGCCGATCAGGGCCAGCAGGCGGTGGCGGAAATCGGGGGCGAGCAGGGATTCGCCGGACAGGTTGACGGCGACCGCGGCGGCGCCGGCGGCGATGCGGTCGAGGGCCAGGCGGGCGGCGGCGAGGTCGAGTTCGCTGGTCATCGCCAGGCGCGAGGCGATCGGCATGAAGCTGCCGGCAGTCAGCCATTCGCCGCCCTCGGCGGCCTGAAGGCGGAGCGGGCATTCGAGGTGCAGCAGCTGGCCGCGGCTGTTGGCCACCGGGAACTCGATCAGGCGCAGGCGCTGGGTGTGGATCGCCCCGTCGAGCAGCTTGCGCCAGTCGGCATTGGTCGTCGCATGCGGCTGGCTGCCGCTTTCGGCCGGCGCCCAGGCCAGTGCCCCCTGGCCTTCGGCGCAGGCCAGGGCCGTGTCCACCCGCGACAGCAGCGTACCGATGCCCTGGCCGTGCAGATAGCTGGCACTGCCGATGTGGCCGATGCGCTCGCCGTCGATCAGCCCAGCCGATACCTGGTCGTTGAAGGTGGCCAGCAGGCTTTCGGCGACCGGCGCCGGGTCATGGACGCCGGGCAGCAGCAGGGCAAAATCGGCCCCGTTCAGGCGGGCGGCCGCGGCGCCCGGGCGCTCGGCGGTGTGTTCGTGCAATGCCGCGCCCAGGCGACGCAGCAGTTCGTCGGCCATCTCGCGGCCGAGGCGGCGATTGATCCCGGCCAGGTCGGCAATGCGCAGCAGAAACAGGCTGCCGGAGGGAATCGCGTCGTCATCGCTGAGCGCGGCGTCGAGCTGGTTGAGGAAATAGGGGCGGTTGGCCAGGCCGGTCATCGCATCGAGCGTTGCCTCCCGACGCATGGCTTCGAGGCGGGCGGCCTCCTTGGCGAACATGGCCTTGAGCCGGTCGACCATGGCATTCATCGCGCTGGCGACGCTTTTCAGTTCATGTGGCGCCGGTTCGGGAATGCGGATGAAACGTTGCTCGCAGATGGCCTCGGCCTGGTCGACGACAGCGTCGAGCGGGCGTTTGATGCGCTGCAGGAAGTGCATGCCGAGCAGCCCCATCAGGCCGCCACCGACGACGAACCAGACGAGCAGGCGCAGGCCGCCTTCCCATAGTTCGCGATAGGCGAAATGGCTGTGGCTGATCAGTTCGACCGTGCCGAACTGGTTCCAGCCGCTGGAAACCTGGGCGCGACCGGGCTCGGAGACGATCGGGAAGAGGTGCACGAACCAGTCCGGGACGTCGTCGGCCTGCGGCGGGCTGGTCTTTTCGATCATCACCCGGTCGTCCGGCGCGATCACCCGCACCGCTGCATACTGGCCGCTGTCGAAGACGGCCGCCACCTGCAGTTCGACGGTCACCGGGTCTTTTTCCAGTTGCGACATCGACAGCGCCAGCGAGGCGGCGTTGTCGTTGTTCTTGATGGTGAGTTGCTGGCTCAGGTAATGGCGCGCCGTCAGCATGCTGGCGACGAAGCTGCCGGCAAAGGCGATGAGCGCGCTGACGATGACGGCGAACCAGATCTGGCGAAACAGGGACATGACGATTACCTCACTCGAAGCCTTCGGCGCGCGCACGCGACAGCAAATCCTGCCAGCGCGACAGATTGCTCTTGCTGGATTGATTGCCGGTGCCCTGCCAGAGGCCCGCACTGTTGAAACTGAAAATCGGGGACAGGTCCGTCCGCCGCGAGGCCGGGGCGATCTCGGGACGCAGATTGTCGAGGACCAGCGGCTCGGCGTTCGGGCTGGCGTAGTAGGCGAGCACCATGTGCGCCTGCAGCGTCGGGCCGGCCGGGCCGTTCTGCCGCGCCCGGACGTAAACCAGGCGCAATTTGCCGACGGGAACGCCCATCTCGAGCAGCGAGTAGTACTTGGCGATGGAGAAATCCTCGCAGTCGGCGCGGCCGCTGCCGATTGTCTCCAGCGGCGTCGCCCAGTAGTCGGATTGTTGCCAGATACTGATGTCGTCGTCGAAAGCGACGCGCCGATTGAAGAAATCATTTACCTGACGCAATTTTTCCGGCTCGCCCAGTCCGTGGCCCTCGGCCAGCAGGCGTTGCCAGTCGGCGAACAGCGGCAGCCGGGCTTCACCGAAACGGCCGATCAGGGATTGCTGCAGACGACTGAAATCGAGGCCGAAAGCGGCTGGCAGGACGAGTAACAGGCTCGCCCCGAACAGCGCGCCGACGATCATCAGGCGAAACAGCGCGGGATGTCTGGGCAAGGCGAAAACTTCAAGTCTCGGTGAATTGGGGGGTTAATGCGCAATATTACACATATGTCTTGGCCCGGCGTCGCTAGAATGCCGCGACTTCTCAGGGAAACCCACTCCATGAAATCGAATAAGTTCGCGCCCTTGCTGCTGCTTTCGTTGATGCCCTTTTCTCTCCTGGCGGCGAGCGATGGCGTGACACTGAAGGAAGCGGCCCAGCGGGCGGTCCTGCAGAGTCCGGAAGTTACATCCAAGTGGCATGCCTTCAAGGCGGCCGAAGAGGAAATCGGCGTCGCCCGCGGCGGTTTCCTGCCGCAGGTCGACCTGACCGCCGGGCGTGGCCGGGAAAGCCTGAGGCCGGGCCAGGGGCAGCGCGAGGATTACACCCGCAGCGGCGCCGTGCTCAGCCTGAACCAGATGTTGTTCGACGGATTTGCCACGCGCAACGAAGTGCGCCGCCTGGGCAAGGCCCGCCTGGTCCGTTACTTCGAGTTGCTCGAAGCGTCCGAAGGAACCGCCCTCGAAGCGGCCCGCGCCTATCTGGATGTGTTGCGCTTTCGCGAGCTGGTGCGCCTGGCCGAAGACAATTATGTGCAGCACAAGGCGACGCACGAACAGGTGCAGCAGCGCGTCCAGTCGGGCGTCGGCCGGCGCGTCGACCTGGAGCAGGCGGGCAGCCGCCTGGCCCTGGCGGAAATCAACCTGACCACGGAAATTGCCAATCTGCACGATGTCTCGGCCCGCTACCAGCGCCTGGTCGGCAACCTGCCGCCGGCGGCGACGGTCGCCCCGGGCGAACTCGGCGGCACCCTGCCGGCGAGTAGCAGTGCGGCGCTGGCCAGTCTCTATCGCAACAATCCGACGCTGCTCGCCGCCATCGAGAACACCGAGGCGGCGCAATACGACATCGATGTCCGCCGCGCCGCCTATGTGCCCAAGGTCGATCTGCGGGCGAGCAGCGACAACACCCGTCACTATCTTGGCGAAGATGGCCGGCGCGAACACAACGTCGCCGAAGTCGTGGTCCGCTGGAACCTGTTCCGCGGCGGTTCCGACCGGGCCCGCGAGCGCCAGTTCATGGAGCGCCGCAACCTGGCCCTCGACCTGCGCGAGAAGGCCTGCCGCGATACCCGGCAGACCCTGTTGATCGCCTACAACGACGTGCAGCGCCTGCGCGAGCAGAAGATCCACCTGGCCACCCAGGTCCGCCTGCTCGAACGGACGCTGGCCGCCTACCGCGACCAGTTCAACATCGGCCAGCGGACGCTGCTCGACCTGCTCGATACCGAGAACGAACTGCTCAGCGCCCGGCGCAATGCGGTCAACGCCGAGGCCGACTTCAGCCTGGGCGTGCTGCGCACTTATGCCGGCATGGGCTCATTGCTCCAGGCCCTCGGCCTGCAGAAGCTGGAAGCCGATGATCCGCAGTCTGCCGACCTGGCCGCCGTCGATGCGGCGCAGCTGTGTCCGGCCGAGGCAGTCGGGCTGGCGGCCAGCGAAAGGGCGGCGCTCGATGCGCGGGCGATGGCGCAACTGGCCGGCAAGGCGCTCGTGCCGGTTGCCGCCCCGGCACCGGTGCCGGCCGTGGCGGCCGCGCCCTCGGCCCCGGCGGTCGTGCTCCCGGCCGCCGCCAATTCGGAAGAGGAACCGCTGGTGGCGCGTCTGAAGAGCTGGGCGGAAGCCTGGATGGCGCAGGATTTCAATGCCTACAACGCCTTCTACGCGCCGGCTTTCGTTCCCGGCAACGGCTTGAGCCGGGGCGACTGGGAAAAGCTGCGGCGCAACCGGCTCTCCGGGCGCGAAATCATCACGGTGGAGCTGCAGGACCTGAAAGTGAATTTCGCCGGCCCCGAGAAGGCGCAGATCAAGTTCCGCCAGGTCTATCGCTCGAACATCTACCGCGACGTGACGCAGAAGACGCTCGACCTGATCAGGGCCAATGGCCAGTGGCTGATCGTCGGCGAAGTGTCGGTGCCATGTACCGGCAATACCACCGGCGGCTGCCGCTGAGCCCTGCCGTCCCGGGCTACTCGACGTCGACCGGGACGATGAAGACGTAGCCCTCGCTGCGCAGCGTCCGGATGTAGGCGCCGCCATCGTTCCGGCGGCCGAGCCGGCGGCGGATCTGGCTGACGTGCACGTCGATCAGCCGGTCGTCGGCGGTGTAGTCGCGGAGCAGCGCGCTGGATAGGCGCTCGCGCGACAGGGTCTCGAAGGGATGTTCGAGGAAGGCCGTCAGCAGGGCGTGGGCTGAGCGGCTCAAGCGGGTTGCCTGGCCGTCGGGGTGGTGCAGCGTCCGGTTGCCGGTGTCCAGCGTCCATCCGGCGAAGCGCAGGCGGCGGCCGGCAGGGACGGGTTCGGCGAGTGGCGAGGGGGAGGGCATCGTTCGGGACCAACTGGCGCACACGGGAAGCTGGGATTGTAATTCCAGGCGAATAAAAAATGCCATTGGTAATTGTCGGGGTTGCCGACTGGCCAAGTCGCCGCCCGTTTCCGGCAAGCGCCTGGCCGCTAGTACTCGTGCAGCATGGCGATTTCGGTATCGGAGTGGCGCAGGCGCAGGGCCAGCGAACGGGCGATGGCGGTGAGCAGGGTGATGATCAGGCGTTTGTGCTCCTCGGCGAGGAGGTCGAACTGTTCGCGCGAGAGGATGAAAAATTCCGTTTCGCTGGCGGCAATGGCATCGTTGCCGCGCGGCCGGCCATCGAGGAAGGCCAGCCCGCCGAAGAAATCGCCGCGGCCGAAGGTGGCGATGTGGCGGGTGCGGCCGGCGCCGAGCGGGGCGAAGATCTTGACCGAGCCGCGGCGGATCAGGTAGATCGCATCGCCCGCCTCGCCGCGCGAATAGACCGTCGCGCCGGCCGGGTAGACGACCTTCTCCAGGCGGGCTTCGAGATCGGCCAGGGTTTCGTCCTTGCGCAAGCTGAACAGCTCCATCTCGGCCAGTTCCAGCGGCGTTTCCTGGAGCGGCGAGAGCTGTTCGGATTCGCCGAGCAGGCGGTCCTCGACCCATTCGATGGCATTGTCCAGTTCCTCAAACAGGCGCACCGTTTCCGGCTGGTCGGTGACACCGGTCTGGTCGAGGAATTCGCGCAGGTTGCGGCCGTTCGGCAGGTTCTCGCGGACGTTGGAGAGCAGCAGCATGGCCGCGCGCTCGGCCAGCGCATCGCGGACCTGGCCGAGCATGTGGGCGGCGGTGACGTCGACCGACTGCACCCGCTTCAGATCGAGAATGATGAACTGCCGGGTCTTGATCTCCGGTTCGAGCAGGCCGTAGAGCTGCTGCGTGGTGCCGAAGAACAGGCTGCCCTGCAGCTCGAAGATCACCGCCTGGTCGCCCTTCTGTTCGAGGATCCGGGTTTCGGCTTCCGGCCGGTGCCAGTTGGACGACATCTGGTTCACGTAGAGCTTGTGGCGCACCACCGTGCCGCCGATCTGCTCGCGCAGGAAGAGCAGGATGGAGAGGGCGACGCCGACGCCGGAAGCGGCGATCAGGCCGATGCTCAGGGCGACGACGATGACGGCGACGACGACGGCGAAATCGAAGACGGTGGCCGGCGACTGGATGAAGCGCAGCGGTTCGCGGTCGATCATCCGCACGCCGACGGCGATCAGCACGCCGGCCAGCGTGGCGACCGGGATCCAGGCAATGAAATTGCTCAGCAGCAGCGCGAAGACCAGCGCCGAGATGCCTTCGACGAAGCCCGAAACACGCGTCGTCGCGCCGCTCGACAGATTGACCAGCGTCGCCCCCATGGTGCCGGCGCCGGGAATGCCGCCGATCGACGAGGCGGTGACGTTGGCGATGCCCTGGGCGACCAGCTCGCGATTCGAGTCGTGTTGCGAACGGGTCATCTGGTCGAGGACGACGCAGGTTTTCAGTGTGTCGATCGACAGCAGCACGGCCAGGGTCAGGGCGCTGCCGAGCAGGGCGGCGACCTGGGCCAGGCGCAGTTCGCCGATCTCGTGCCAGCGCGCGGTGATCGAGGCGAAATAGCCGTCGCCGCTGGCCCCCAGCTGGCCGATGACGAGCGGGTTGTCGATGGTACGCAGCAGCGACGCATCCTGTGTCGCCAGCAGGAAATAGGCGGCAGTGCCGGCGGCGATGCCGAGGATGGTGCCGGGCACCTTGCTGGTCAGGCGCGGCGCGACCAGCATCGTGACGATGGTCGCGGCACCGACGGCGACGGCCTGCCAGTCCCACAGCCACGGGGAAATCACCGCCTCGTACCAGCGTGTGCCGGGCGGCGTGCCGAGCAGCTTGTCGATCTGGCTGCCGACGATGATCAGGCCGACGCCGGTCAGGTAGCCGCTGACCACCGGGTAGGGGATGTAGCGGATCAGCCGGCCGATGCCGATGACGCCGAGCAGTATCTGGAACAGGCCGGCGAGAATGCCGAGCATCAGCAGCAACAGCACGATGTTGCCGGCCGGCACGCCGTCGCTGGCCAGACCGATGGCGAAGGCCGAGAGCACGGCGGCGGCCGGGGCGCAGGGAGCGCTGATCAGGCGGTCGGTGCCGCCGAGCAGCGAGGCGATCAGGCCAATGACTGTCGCACCGATGATCCCGGCCAGGGCGCCGAGCGCCGCATAGCTGGGGGCGATGGCGGCATAGATGCTGACGCCGAAGGCGATGGCGGCGGGCAGGGCGACCAGCATCGCCGCCAGGCCGCCCCAGAAGTCGCCGGTGAGAAAAGTTCTGCCCATCCAGGTCCGCATGCTTCCCTCCCTCCATGCGCTGTCTTGTCCGCTGATGGTAGCGCGTCCGGCGGCCGCATGGCGGCTCTTCGTGGTCGGGCACCATTCGGGTGCGTGGCCGCCAACGGCCGCCGCTTCTCGGGTTAGACTTCGCCCGTGGTCGCCGCCTGGGGCCCATCCAACAATACGGAGATTCCGATGAAATTTTCGCTCGCCCTGCTGGGCGCCTCGTTCCTGTTTTCCGGCGCGGCGCTGGCCAACGCCGACCTGGCCAAGGCCAAAAACTGCCTGACCTGCCACGCCGCCGACAAGAAGATCGTCGGTCCCAGCTACAAGGACATCACCGCCAAGCGCGCCGGCGAGAAGGGTGTCGAAGCGGCGCTGGCGGCCAAGGTCAAGAATGGCAGCAAGGGCGAATGGGGCCAGGTGCCGATGCCGGCCAACAACGTTACCGATGCCGAGGCGGCGACGCTGGCCAAGTGGGTCCTGACGCACAAGTAAGATGACGTTATCTGCCGCCCGCCTTGCCCTCGTCCTCCGCCCGCCGTTGGTAAGCGCTGCCGGCTGCCGGTCATGATCGCACTGACCACCGAACAGCGGCGGCGGCGCTGGCTGGCGCTCGGTATCGTCGCCCTGGCCTACGTGCTGTCCTTCTTTCAGCGCTTCGCGCCGGCCGGCATCGCCCAGGACCTGGCTGCGGCCTTCCAGACCTCGGCGGCCTCGCTGGGGGCACTGGCGGCCACCTATTTCTACGTCTACACAGTGATGCAGGTGCCGACCGGGGTGCTGGTCGATACCCTCGGGCCGCGCCGCATCCTGGTGCTCGGCGGCATCATCGGCGGCCTCGGCAGCTTCCTGTTCGGCCTGGCGCCGAGCCTGGAACTGGCGCTGCTCGGGCGGACGCTGATCGGCCTCGGCGTGTCGGTCACCTTCATCGCCATGTTGAAGCTGATCGCCGTCTGGTTCGAGGAGGAACGCTTCGCCACGCTGGTCGGTGTCAGCATGCTGATCGGCAATCTCGGCTCGGTGCTGGCCGGCGCGCCGCTCTCCGCCGTCGCCCAGGCCACCGGCTGGCGTGGCGTGTTCATCGGCGTCGGCGCCCTCTCGCTGATTCTCGCCGGGCTGTGCTGGGTGATCGTTCGCGACCGGCCGCAAGCCACGGCGGAGGCCCAGGCGGTGCCGAAATTCGACCGTACCGCGCTGCTCGGCGCGCTGCTGTCGGTGGTGCGCAACCGTGCTACCTGGCCGGCGATCCTGGTCAATACCGGCATCTGCGGCGCCTTCTTCACTTTCGCCGGGTTGTGGACCGTGCCCTATCTGGTCCAGGTGCACGGCATGGAACGTTCGGTAGCTGCCGCCCACCTGTCGCTGTGGTTCGGCGGCTTCGCCGTCGGCTGCTTCTTCATCGGCACGCTGTCCGACCGCCTTGGCCGGCGTAAGCCGGTGATTATCGGCGCCACCCATGTCTATGCGCTGATCTGGCTGGTCCTGTGGTCCGGCGTCAGCCTGCCGATCACCGTCTCCTACGCACTGTTCGGCCTGCTCGGCGTGGTCACCGCCGGGTTCACGCTGACCTGGGCCTGCGCCAAGGAAGTCAATCCGCCGATGCTGTCCGGCATGTCCACCAGCATTACCAACATGGGCAGCTTTGCCGCGGCGGCGGTGCTGCAGCCGGTCGTCGGTTGGGTCATGGACCTCGCCTGGCGCGGCGAGCTGGTTGCCGGCGTGCGCTTCTACGATCTCGCCGCCTGGCGTGGTGGCCTCGGCGTCGCCACCGTCTGCGCCCTGCTCGGGGCGGCGGCCAGCTGGTGGATCGTCGAAACCCGCTGCCGCAATATCTGGAAGCCGGCCTGAGCCATTCCGCCGTGCGCTCGTAAGGCCGGACGCAGCGCAGCCAGTTCTTGCGCCCTGCCCATGTATCAGCGTATGCTTATATACATGAATATCACTGCGCTGCCCGCCCTGCTACTCGCCTTGTCACTGTTCCCGGCCACTTTGGTCGCCGCCGAACCGCTGCCGACCATCGTCGTTCGGCCGCATGCCGTGGCCGTCGGTTTTCCCGCCGAATCAGTGGTCGAGGCCGTGCAGCAGGCCACCGTCGGCGCCCAGGTGCCCGGCCGGGTGCTGGAAGTCCGTGCCGATGCCGGCCAGACCGTCGCCAAAGGCGCCGTCCTGATGCGGCTCGATGCCCGCGAGGCCGTCGAGAGCGCGCGCGCGGCCGAGGCCCAGTACGCCAATGCGAAAGCCAATTTCGCGCGGACGAAAAGCCTGGTCGGCCAGAAATTCCTCAGCGCCGCCGCGCTCGACAAGGCCCGGGCCGAGTTCGATGCCGCCGCCGCGACGCTTGCCGCCGCCGGGGCCAGCCAGAGCCACGCCACCATCGTCGCGCCGATGGCCGGCGTCATCGCCCGCCGCCATGCCGAAGCCGGCGACATGGCGATGCCCGGCATGCCGTTGTTCACCCTCTACCAGCCGGGCAGCCTGCGCGTCACCGCGAGCATTCCGCAAAGCCGCCTGGCGGCGATGCGCGGCGTGACGACGGCGCAGGTCGAGTTTCCCGAACTGGGCAAATGGGTCGCGGCGACGGCTGTGCAGGTGCTGCCAACCGCCGATGCGGCGACGCACGTCGCCCAGGTGCGCGTCACGCTGCCGGTGGTGCCGGAAGCTATGCCGGGGATGTTCGCCCGCGTCCATTTCGTCACCGGCCAGGCCGAGAAAATGACCGTGCCGGCCAGCGCCGTGCTGCGCCGCGGCGAGGTCGCCGCCGTTTATGTGCAAACGGCCGACAATCGCCTCAGCCTGCGCCAGTTGCGCCTGGGCGAAGCCGTCGGCCAGGGCGAGATCGAAGTGCTGGCCGGGCTCGCCGCCGGTGACAAGGTCGTCACCGATCCGGTCAAGGCGGCCATTCATCTGAAATCGGGCAACTGAGCCATGGCCGCCGATCAGGGCCGGCTCGGCATCTCCGGGCGCATCGCCGCCGCCTTCCAGGATTCGCGCATCACCCCGCTGCTGGCGCTGGTCGCCTTCCTGATGGGCGTCTTCGCGACGCTGGTGACGCCGCGCGAGGAAGAGCCGCAGATCGACGTGACCATGGCCGATGTGCTGGTCGCCTTCCCCGGCGCTTCGGCCCGGGAGGTCGAGACCCTGGTGGCGACGCCGGGCGAGCAGGTGCTGTCGCGCATGCATGGCGTCGAGCATGTCTTTTCCTTGTCGCGTCCCGGCATGGCGGTGCTGACCGTGCAGTTCGAGGTCGGCGTCAAGTACAACGACGCGGTGTTGCGCCTGCACGACACGGTGATGTCGCACCGCGATTGGCTGCCGCCCGTGCTCGGTGTCGAGCAACCGGTGGTCAAGCCGCGCGGCATCGACGACGTGCCGATCGTCGCCCTGACCCTGCATAGCGCCGACTCGGCGCGTTCCGCCTACGATCTGCAACAGGTGGCGCGCGCCGTCGAGATCGAACTCAAGCGGATCAAGGGCACACTCGACATTTCGACGCTCGGCGGTCCGGAGCGCGCCGTGCGCGTGCTGCTCGACGCCGAGCGGATGAATGCCTTCGGCGTCACGCCGCAGGACATCGCCGGCACCCTGAAAGTCGCCAACAGCTTGCAGGATTCCGGCAACCTGACCGCCGGCAATCGCGAAATCCTCGTCCAGACCGGCGCCTACCTCGAATCGGCGGCCGACGTCGGGCGTCTGGTGGTGGCGGTGCGTGGCGCGGCCGGGGCGCGCCAGCCGGTCTACATCAGCGACGTCGCCCGCGTCGAGGACGGCCCCGGGCAGCCGAGCCGCTATGCCTGGTTCGGCACCAAGGCGGGGGACTCCCCGGCGGTCACCATCCAGATTTCCAAGCAGCCCGGCGTCAATGCCGCCGATGTGGCGACGGCGGCCATCGAACGTATCGCCAGCCTGAAAAACGTCGTCATCCCGGAGGGCGTCGAGGTCACGGTGACGCGCAACTACGGCGCGACGGCCACCGAGAAGGCGCAGAAGCTGATTGGCAAGCTGGTTTTCGCCACCGCGTTCGTCGTCCTGCTGGTGTTTTTCGCCCTCGGCCGGCGCGAGGCGGTGATCGTCGGCGTCGCCGTGACGCTGACCCTGGCGGCGACGCTGTTCGCCTCTTGGGCCTGGGGCTTCACGTTGAACCGCGTGTCGCTGTTCGCGCTGATCTTCTCGATCGGCATCCTGGTCGACGACGCCATCGTCGTCGTCGAGAACATCCACCGCTGGCAGGGCCTGCATCCGGACAAGACGCTGCTCGAGATCATTCCCGGCGCTGTCGACGAAGTCGGCGGGCCGACCATCCTGGCGACGCTGACCGTCATCGCCGCGCTGCTGCCGATGGCTTTCGTTTCCGGGCTGATGGGGCCGTACATGAGCCCGATCCCGATCAATTCGTCGATGGGCATGGCCATCTCGCTGGCCGTCGCCTTCGTCGTCACGCCGTGGCTGGCGCTGCGACTGATGAAATCCCAAGGTGGCGGCCATGGCGCGGTGCCGGTGTCGAAGCTGGATGCCCGTCTCGACCGCACGTTCCGCCGGCTGCTGACGCCCTTCCTCGACCCGCTCAAAGGCGGCGCGGCGCGGTTCAAGCTGGCCATCGCCGTGGTCCTGCTGATCCTCGGTTCGGTGTCGCTGGCCTACTTCCAGCTGGTCGTGCTGAAAATGCTGCCGCTCGACAACAAGAGCGAATTCCAGGTCGTCGTCGATATGCCGGTCGGTACGCCGGTCGAGGAAACGGCGCGGGTGCTGCAGGAAATCGGCAGCGAACTGGTCAAGGTACCGGAAGTCGTCAATTACCAGGCCTACGCCGGCACCGCCAGCCCGATCAATTTCAACGGCCTGGTCCGCCAGTACTACCTGCGGGCGACGCCGGAAAAGGGCGATCTGCAGGTCAACCTGGTGCCCAAGGCGCAGCGTTCGCGGCAGAGTCACGAGATCGCCGCCGGTGTGCGCGCCGCGGTCGAGGCGGTGGGACAACGCAATGGCGGGGTCGCCAAGGTCGTCGAAGTGCCGCCGGGGCCGCCGGTACTGTCGCCGATCGTCGCCGAAATCTACGGCCCCGACTACGCCGGCCAGATCGCCGTCGGCCAGCAGGTGCGCCGGGCTTTCGAACAAACGCCGGACATCGTCGCCATCGACGACTATATCGACGCCGATGCCCGCAAGTTCGTGCTGCATGTGCTGCAGAGCAAGGCGGCGCAGCTGGGCGTGGCGCAGAAGGACATCGTCGAGGTGGTCGGCATGGGCCTGGCCGGCCAGGACGTGACGCCGTTGCGCAATACCGACGCCAAGTTCGCGGTGCCGGTGCGCCTCGTGCTGCCGGCCGAGCAGAAATCCGCGCTCGACGCTCTGCTGAAACTGCGCGTCCGCTCCCGCGACGGGCAACTGGTGCCGGTGTCGGAACTGGTCGAAGTGCGCGATGTCGGACGGGAAAAAGCCATCTATCACAAGAACCTGCTGCCGGTGGTGTACGTCGTCGGCGACATGGGCGGCGCGCTCGATTCGCCGCTCTACGGCATGTTCGACATCCGTTCGCAGATCAACGGTATGGTGCTCGCACAGGGCGGCACCCTCGGCGAATGGTTCATCCGCCAGCCGGCCGATCCCTATGCCGGCTACAGCGTCAAATGGGATGGCGAATGGAAGGTCACCTACGAGACTTTCCGCGACATGGGCCTGGCCTACGCGGTCGGCCTGATCCTGATTTATCTGCTAGTGGTTGCTCACTTTGGCAGCTATCTGGTGCCGCTGATCATCATGGCCCCGATCCCGCTGACCATCATCGGCGTGATGCCGGGTCACGCGCTGTTCGGCGCCCAATTCACCGCCACCTCGATGATCGGCATGATCGCGCTGGCCGGCATCATCGTCCGCAACTCGATCCTGTTGGTCGATTTCATCAAGCAGCAGGTCGCCGCCGGCATCGATTTCCACGACGCGGTGATCCAGTCGGCCGCCGTGCGCGCCAAGCCGATCGCCCTGACCGCGCTGGCCGCCATGCTCGGCGCGCTGTTCATTCTCGACGACCCGATCTTCAACGGCCTGGCCCTGGCGCTGATCTTCGGCATCCTGGTGTCCACGCTGCTGACGCTGGTCGTCATTCCCGTCCTCTACTTCGCTGCTTTCCGAAAGGAGCATCAGCAATGACTATCGAACGCGTGATCCGCATCATGGCCGGCTTTTTCGTACTGCTGTCGCTGGCCCTCGGCTGGCACGGCAGCCCGGTCTTCGTCTCCGAATGGTTTCTCGCTTTCACCGCCTTCGTCGGCCTGAACCTGTTCCAGAGCGGCTTCACCGGCTTCTGTCCGCCGGAGATGCTGCTGAAAAAGTTCGGCATCAAGTCGGGCGGCGGCTCCTGCGGTCTCTGAGCAGGCAATTGACCCGCGTGTGATGGCCCGGCGATACTGACCGGGCGCCTGCGAATTTCCCTTCCCGGCAGCCCGGCGCACTGTCCGAACCAGGGGCGAGCATGCCAGCTTATGCCTACACCCTCGCCGGCCAGCACTGGCAGTTCGGCGACCTGAAGACCCTGCTGGCGCGGGCAACGCCCCTGCGCAGCGGTGACTGCCTGGCCGGCGTCGCCGCCCAGAGCGCCGAGGAGCGGGTGGCGGCGCAATGGGCGCTGGCCGAGTTGCCGCTGGCCACCTTCCTCAACGACTGTGTCGTTCCCTACGAAAGCGACGAAGTCAGCCGGCTGATCATCGACAGCCACGATGCCGCCGCCTTCGCCCCGGTCCGCCACCTGACGGTCGGCGATTTTCGCGACTGGCTGCTGTCGGACGCCGCCGACACGGCGGCGCTGGCCGCGCTGGCGCCCGGCGTCACGCCGGAAATGGCGGCGGCGGTGAGCAAGCTGATGCGTCTGCAGGATCTGGTGCTGGTCGCCCGCAAGTGCCGGGTGACCACCGCCTTCCGCAGCACCATCGGCCTGCCCGGCCGGCTGTCCACACGGCTGCAGCCGAACGACCCGACTGACGATCCGGCCGGCATCGCCGCTAGCCTGCTCGACGGCCTGCTCTATGGCTGCGGCGATGCGGTGATCGGCATCAACCCGGCCAGCGACAGTGTGCCGGCGGTGGCGGCGCTGCTGCAAATGCTCGACGGCATCATCGCCAAGTACGCGATCCCGACCCAGGCCTGCGTGCTGACCCACATCACCACCACGCTGGCGGCGATCGAACGCGGCCTGCCGGTGGACCTAGTGTTCCAGTCGATCGCCGGCACCGAGCAGGCCAACCGCAGTTTCGGCATCGACCTGGCGCTGCTCGACGAAGGCCGCCAGGCGGCACTGAGCCTCGGCCGCGGTACGGTCGGCACCAACGTCATGTATTTCGAGACCGGGCAGGGCAGCGCGCTGTCGGCCGGCGCCCATCACGGGCTCGACCAGCAGACCTGCG
This sequence comes from Betaproteobacteria bacterium HGW-Betaproteobacteria-12, assembly GCA_002842345.1. GTDB lineage: Bacteria > Pseudomonadota > Gammaproteobacteria > Burkholderiales > Rhodocyclaceae > Azonexus. The sequence goes on from PHCU01000017.1 coordinate 32,409, forward strand.
AGGCGCGCGCCTACGCCGTCGCCCGCCATTTCCGGCCGTTACTGGTCAATAGCGTGGTCGGCTTCATCGGCCCGGAATACCTGTACAACGGCAAACAGATCATCCGCGCCGGGCTGGAAGACCACTTCTGCGGCAAGCTGCTCGGCCTGCCGATGGGCTGCGACATCTGCTACACCAACCACGCCGAGGCCGATCAGGACGACCTCGACGCGCTGCTGACGCTGCTCGCCGCCGCCGGCTGCAACTTCATCATGGGCGTGCCCGGCGGCGACGACATCATGCTCAATTACCAGAGCACCTCGTTTCACGACGCGCTCTACGTCCGCCGCCTGCTCGGCCTGCGGGCGGCGCCGGAATTCGAGGCCTGGCTGGCGCGCATTGGTATCGACGCGCCGGGCACGCTGCCGGCGGCCTTCGCCGCCGTGCTGCCAGGAGCCGCTGATGCGTGATCAGCCTGTTGTCTCCGCCGACGATCCGTGGTCGCTGCTGCGCCGCCTCACGACGGCGCGCATCGGCCTCGGCCGGGCCGGCGCCAGCCAGCCGACCCGCCATCACCTGGCCTTCCAGCTCGACCAGGCGCGCGCCCGCGATGCGGTGCTGACGCCGCTCGATGTCGCCCGCCTGGAACAGGAACTGGCGGCTCTCGGGCTGCCGCCGGTCGTACTGCGCAGCGCCGCCGGCGAGCGGCGGACCTACCTGCAGCGTCCGGATCTCGGCCGCCGTCTCGACAACGAATCAGCCGCCCGGCTCGCTGCCCTGGCGCCACCCGGCGAGCCGCCCGACGTCGCATTGATCATCGCCGACGGCCTCTCGGCGCCGGCCGTGCAGAAACACGCGCGGCCGCTGTTGCAGGCACTGCTGCCCGAATTGCCGGCCGCCTGGCGGCTGGCCCCGGTGGCCGTGGTCGAGCAGGGGCGGGTGGCGATCAGCGACGAGATCGGCGCCCTGCTGCGCGCCCGCCTGGCGGTGATCCTGATCGGCGAGCGGCCCGGCCTCAGTTCGCCGGACAGCCTCGGCGTCTATCTGACCTACGCGCCGCAAATCGGCAATACCGATGCCGGGCGCAACTGCCTGTCGAACATCCGCGAAGGCGGCCTGGGCTATGCCGAAGCGGCGCACAAGCTGCATTACCTGATGGGACAAGCGCTGCAACGCCAGCTATCCGGCGTGGCGTTGAAGGACGAGGCGCCGGGTCTGGCCGACGCCGGCGCGCGACAAGGCGCCCGGGCAGGCTGCTTCCTGCTCGGCGCGGACGAACCGCCGCCCGCCTGAACGCCGCTTCAGGCCGTGTATTCGGCCTTGAAGCCGGCTTCGTCGATGGCCTGCAGGATGTCTTCCGGGCTGACGAAGTTGCCGTGTTCGATGGTCGCGTCGCCTTTTTCCAGCGAGATGTCGATGTGGCCGATGCTCGGCAGATCCTGGATGGCGTTGGCCAGGGCGCGAACGCTGTCGGCGTCGCGCAGGCCGCCGACGCTGACGTGCAGTCTGTGCATATACCCTCCGCCTGTGGTGGGATTCCATAGCCTGAGGCAACGATTGTGGCCGGAAGTTCGCGCCCGGCCGGGCTGATTGCCGGGTACACTCCGCCCTCGCCCAATTGCCGAGAAGCCGTTCCCGAATGTCCGTCGAATTAAGAGAAAAGCCCGCTGTCGCCGTCGTTGCGGCCGTCCAGCTGCCCAGCGTCAGCGATGTCGAGTTCGAATCCTCGCTGGCCGAACTGCGCGAACTGGCCAAGACCCTCGGCTACAGGGTGATCGATACCTTCATTCAGAAGCGCGGCGGCTTCGATACGACGTCCTATGTCGGCGTCGGCAAGTGCCAGGAAATCGCCCATTACATCGAGCACACGGCCGGCTGTGAGATCGACGCCATTCTCGTCGATCACGAGATCTCGCCATCGCAGGCGCGCAACCTGGAAAAGGCCACCGGCTGCCCGGTGATGGACCGGACCATGGTCATTCTCGAGATCTTCCACAACAACGCCCGCTCGCGCGCCGCCAAGGCCCAGGTCGAGATCGCCCGCCTCGGCTACATGGCGCCGCGCCTGCGCGAGGCGGCCAAGCTGGCCGGGCCGCAGGGGCGGCAGCGCAGCGGCGTCGGCGGCCGCGGCGCCGGCGAATCGCATACCGAACTGGACCGGCGCAAGATCCGCGACCGCATCGCAGAGCTGCAGCTGGAAATCGTCGCCATGGACGCCGAGCGCCAGACCCAGCGCGCCCGCCGCCACGAACGCCAGGGCCTGGCCAGCGTCGCCCTGGTCGGCTACACCAATGCCGGCAAGTCCACGCTGATGCGGGCGCTGACCGGCAGCGAAGTGCTGGTCGCCAACAAGCTGTTCGCCACGCTCGACACCACGGTGCGCACGCTGCACCCGGAAAGCGTGCCGCGCGTGCTGGTCAGCGACACCGTCGGTTTCATCAAGAACCTGCCGCACGGCCTGGTCGCCTCGTTCAAGTCGACCCTCGACGAGGCGCTCGATGCCGGCCTGCTGCTGCACGTAATCGACGCCAGCGACCCCGGTTTCGAACGCCAGCTGGAAGTCACCGAGCACGTGCTGGCCGAGATCAGCGCCGACACGCTGCCGCGCCTGCGCATCTTCAACAAGATCGACCACGTCGGCGACGCGGAGGCGCAGGCCGAGTGCACGGCGCGGCTGCACGAGAACTACCCGGACTGCGTGGTGATGAGCGCCCGCCGGCCGGAGGACGTGGCCCGCCTGCGCCTCAAAATCATCGCCTTCTTCCAGCAGGGGCTGGTCGAGGCCGAATTGTTCCTGCCCTGGTCGGCGCAGCAGCTGCGTGGCGAAATCTACGCCCGCTGCCAGGTCCTCGCCGAACGGGCCGACGAAGACGGCGCCTTCTTCAGCATCCGCGGCGAGCCGGCCACCGTCGACAGCTTGCGCGAGCAGTTCGCCCAGGTCGCCTGAGGCCGGCGCCCGGCGGGCCTCAGGTGCTGGTGCCGCGCATGGCGTTGTAGGCGGCCAGGGCGCGGGCCACGTCGCCGCTCGGCTTGGCCGCGTCGCCGAGGCCGAACTCGGCCTGCAGGGCGCTCTTGTTCTGGTCCAGGTAGTCGATGACGCGGGACAGGTTGCTCATCCGGTTGGGGATGAAGTTGTTGGGCGAATTGAGCAGTTCCGCCGACTTGGCGAAATTGCCGCTGAATTCGCGGATGGCGCTCACTGCGCCGCCAGGGTTGCCGGCCAGCATTGAATCGAGCTTGGTCATATCGAGGCTGGCCATGTTGCTCACCGGGTCGATCTCGAGGCCGAGTGCGCCCATGCCACGGACGCCGCTGCCAGCGCCGTTGAAGATGCTCTCGACGCTCTGCTCCAGTTCCCATTGCGAGACCGTCGCCGCATGCGTGCCGGCGAGCAGCCCGCCGTTAGCCAGCACCTCGTCGAAGCGGTCGATCCAGCCGTTGTAGGCGGCGACGAATTCGTTCAGCCGGCTGCGGATGTCGGCGGTCGTGCTGCTGCCGTCGATGGTGCCGAGCTTGCCGGCCTCCTGCTGCATGGTCGACACATAACTCGCCATGTCGGTCATTTCGGCGAATTCGGCGCGGTAGCTGACGTCCCGGCGGTTGATGTCGCTCATCATCCGGTAGCCCGATTCCGGATCGAACAGCGCGCTGTTGCGCCCGGTCGCCGACAGGCCGGCGAGCGGGCCGGCATTGCCGAGCAGCGCTTCCAGCGACGTCGCCGGCGCATTGCCGCCGCCGAGCAGGCCGCCGACGCCACCGCTGTTGGCGACCGACGACATCAGCATGCCGATGGTCTGCGACTTGAAGTCGGCCAGGCGTTCCTTGAAGGTGGCGAGGAATTCGCCACCGGCCGCCGGCTTTTGGCCGGCCTTGACGCCTTGCTGTGGGGAGAACTCGACCCCGGTAACGTTGATTCGATTGACTGACATGTTGCCTCCGACTGCAGCTGATGGCGGATCGCCATCGCGTTACTGATGGGTCGTTTCAAGCAACAAATACGCCCATCACCGGAAAGGCTGGCCGTTCGTTCCGGCCTTGTCGGGCAGATGGCCGGCCGCACAAGGCAGGGCGTCCGGTGGCGGGAAATGGCGAATGGATGGGCCGGCCGCGACCGTCGACCGTGCTGCAAAAAAATTGCCGGGAGGGCGGCAATTCACGCCGCGCTCCCGGCAATTTTCCGCCCGGCGTTTGCCGGTTGGTCCCTGGCTTGGCTGGCGGCGATCAGATCGCCAGCTTCTTGCACTCCTTCAGGCAGGCGGCGCAGGAATCGGCGCAGGCCTTGCATTCGGCGTGCTTCTTCTCGTGCTTGCGGCACTCCTTCTCGCAATTGCTGCAGACGTCGCTGGCGACTTTGGCCAGCGCCGGCATGAACCGGGAGTCCTGGGAGGCGACTTTCATCAGCGCCGTGCAGATGGCCAGCAATTCGTTGACCGACTGGGCGCAGGCGGCCATTTCCTTGTCGCCCTTGCCGAGCAGCACCAGGCAATGGGCCAGGCAGGCCTCGCCGGTTTGCAGGCAGTCGCTGGCGGTGGTGATCAGCGCCGCGTTCGCCTTGCCCATCGCCCCGTGATCGTGGTGGTGATGTTCATGGTCGGCCGCCAGCGCATTCGTCGAGACAGCGCCGGCAACGGCAGTGGCAAGGGTTTTCAGCATTTCACGTCGTTCCATGGGGCCTCCTCCCGATTGATTGGTCATTCAGTATAGGGGGCCGGTAGTTCAGGCGAAAGTGGGGCGATGGCAGTGCGGATTCACGCCTCTTGAACTTTTCGCCGCGGCGCCTATATCGGGAATGTGGGGCACGCCCTTGTGCCCCCAAGGTACGAAAGGAGATGACTTCATGATCTACCGCTCCCTGTTTCCCCGCGATTTCCTCGCCGAACTGGAGCGCCTGCAGAGCGAGGTGCGCCAGAATTTCGACCTTTCGCCGAGCATTCGCGGCTTTACCCGCGGCGGCTTCCCGGCGCTGAACGTCGGTTCGACGGCGAAATCCATCGAGATCTACGCCTTCGCCCCCGGCGTCGATCCGGCAAGCATCGACGTGCAACTGGAGAAGGGCGTGCTGACCGTCGCCGGCGAACGGCCGAGCCAGTTGCCGGCGGCCGAGACGCAGGCCACCGCGCATATCGACGAGCGCTTCAGCGGTCGCTTCCGCCGCGTCGTCACGCTACCCGACGACATCGACGCCAGTGCCGTGGCCGCCCGCTATCGCGACGGCGTGCTGCACATCAGCATCCAGCGCCAGGAAGCGGCCCAGCCGCGGCGCATCAACATTCAGTAAGGAGGTCACCATGAGCGAAACCACTGCCGTCAGCAAGGACACCCGGGCCCCGGTCGAGAGCGCTGCGCTGGTGCCGCCGGTCGACGTCATCGAGGACGCCGGCGGCATCACGCTGTATGCCGACCTGCCCGGCGTGCCGAAGGACAAGCTGAATCTGCACGTCGATGCCGACACCCTGACCATCGAAGGCGAGCTCGGCCTGGCCCTGCCGGAAGGCATGGAATCGACCCACGCCGAAGTCGGCCTGGCGCGCTACCGGCGCAGCTTCACGCTGTCGCGCGAACTCGATGCCGACAAGGTCGATGCCGCCTTCGACAACGGCGTGCTGCGCCTGCGCATTCCCAAGGCCGAGCACGCGCTGCCGCGCAAGATCGCGATCGCGGTCAGCTGAAACCCCGCGGCCGGCGGCACGCTGCCGGCCGCCAAGGAGAGAAGCATGAACCTGGAAAACATGAAAGACAGCGTCGAATCGCTGTGGAACTCGTTGGCCGAAGGCTGGCAGCACCTGCGCCAGTCGGCCGCCACGGCGCTGACCCACTTCAAGCCGGGCAGCGACTCGGCGATGCCGTCGGCCAAGGAGGTGGACGACCTGAGCTACCTGCCGACCCGCGGCTGGGCGATGCTCGGCGGCGACGTCTTCGAGGACGACAAGCGGCTGGTGGTGCGCCTGGAAGTGCCGGGCATGGAGAAGCCGGATTTCGCCATCGAGGTCTTCGACGGCCGCCTGGTGGTCACCGGCGAAAAGCGCTTCCAGCGCGAAAGCAGCGAAGGCCGCTGGCAGATCGTCCAGTGCGCCTACGGCTCGTTCCGCCGCGAAATCCCGCTGACCGCGCGGGTGGCGCTCGACGAAGCGCGGGCGAGCTACAGCAACGGCGTGCTGCGCATCGAATTGCGCAAGCTGGAGCCGGGGCCGCCGCGCTCGCTGACGATACCGGTCGAGTAGCGCCGCCCGCCCGGCCGCTGCGGAACTTCTGCCGGCGTCGACGATCATCCGTCTGTTGAGGCCGCGCCGGCGTGACCGGCGCCTATCGCAGACGAAGGACGGCGCGTGCGCCGGCAAGGAGGCGACAATGAGCACAGACAACGGCGAAGCCGGGCAACTGCTGGTCCTGGTGGCGACGCGCAAGGGCGCCTGGATCTATCACGGCGACCCTGAGCGGCGGGCGTGGCGGGTCGATGGCCCGCATTTTCTCGGCCACATCATCAACCATCTGGTGCTCGACCCGCGCGACGGACGCACACTGCTGGCGTCGGCGTCGACCGGCCACCTGGGGCCGACCATCTTCCGCTCCACCGATCTCGGGCGGAGCTGGCAGGAGGCTGCCAAGCCGCCGGCTTTCGGGCCGGCGATCAACGGGCTGGCGGCGCGCGCCGTCAATCACACCTTCTGGCTGACGCCCGGGCCAGCCGAGCAGGCGGGGGTCTGGTATGCCGGCACCTCGCCGCAGGGCCTGTTCCGTTCCGCCGACGGCGGCGTCAATTGGGCGCCGTTCTCCTGCATCAACGACGATCCGCAGTACCGCCAGTGGTTCGGTACGGAGCAGGACGGCACGCCGGACGGGCCGAAGCTGCATTCCATCATCGTCGACCCGCGCGATGCGCAGCACCTGTATTTCGCCATGTCCGGCGGCGGCGTTCATGAATCGCTGGACGGCGGGCAGAGCTTCGCGCCGCTGGTCGAGGGCATGGAGGTGGTGGCCGGCTTCGATATCAACCAGATAGGCTTCCACGACCCGCACTGCCTGCGCCTGTGCCCGTCCAATCCGGACCGTCTGTACCAGCAGAACCATTGCGGCATCTACCGGCTGGACCGGCCGGGGCGGCGCTGGCGGCGCATCGGCCGCCACATGCCGGTGGAGATTGGCGACATCGGCTTCCCGCTGGTGCTGCATCCGCGTGACGACAACAAGCTGTGGGTCTTGCCGATGGACGGCTCGGACGTTTGGCCGCGGACCAGTCCGGGCGGTCAGCCGGCCGTCTATGCCTCGACCGACGGCGGCGAGAGCTGGCAGCGCCACGGCATCGGCCTGCCGGCCAGCCAGGCGTGGTGGACGGTCAAGCGCCAGGCCATGACCGGCGACCGCGAAGACTGTCTCGGCCTGTACTTCGGCACGACCAGCGGCGAACTGTGGCAGAGCCGCGACGAGGGGCGGCAATGGGAATGCCTGGCCCGTCACCTGCCGGAAATCTACGCGGTCGAAACGGCCTATCCGCGTTAGGCGGGCTGCGCCATGCGCGTGCTGATCCCGAGCGCCCTGCAGTCCTACACCGGCGGTGCCTGGGTGGACGCCGAGGGGGGCACTGTCGATCAGGTGCTGCTCGATCTCGACCGGCAGTTTCCCGGTATCCGCTTTCGCATGGTCGACGAGCAGCTGCGCATCCGCCGGCACATCCGCCTGTTCCGCGACGGCGCGATGCTGTTCGACCTCGATCAGCCGCTGCCGGCCGATGGCGAACTGCACATCGTCCAGGCGCTGAGTGGCGGTTAGGGTTCAGACCCAGTATTGGCGCGTCGTGCTGGTGCCGATCAGCGTGCGCTGTTCGGCTTCGCCGGCGACCTCGCGATAGTCGGCGATGGCCCGATCGCGGACCAGGGCCGAGACCGGGCCGACGCTGTCGGTGGCCAGGGCCTTCGGGTCGATGAACGGCCGCGGCGAATCGAAATCACTGAGGTGGGTGGCGGCGATCATCGCCGCGTAGGCCGGATCGGACTGGTTGTCGAGGGCGCGCAGGCGCGGGTCGGCGAGCAGGGTCTGCAGCGCCAGCGTGGCGGCGC
>PHCU01000018.1 GCA_002842345.1 Betaproteobacteria bacterium HGW-Betaproteobacteria-12
CACCGCGATGACCGGCGCCAAGCATGTGTTCATGCAGCAGGCCGGCACCGCGAACAACCTGGCCAATGCCAGCACCGTCGGCTTCAAGGCGCAGGAGCACCGCTTCCGCGCCGTGCCGGTGCAGGGCGAGGGCATGCCGACGCGGGCCTTCGTCGTCGATGCCTCGGTCAGCGACGTGTTCGAGCAGGGGCCGCTGATGTTTACCGGCAACAATCTCGACGTCGCCGTCCAGGGCAAGGGCTGGATTGCACTACAGATGCCCGACGGCAGCGAGGCCTATACGCGCGCCGGCGGCCTGCAGGTCGACGTCACCGGCATCCTGCAGACCAAGGGCGGCCATACCGTGGCCGGCGACGGCGGGGCGATCAACATTCCGCCCGACAACAACATCGAAATCGGAGCCGATGGCACGGTCTCCGTCATTTCCACCTTCGGTACGCCGAACAACGTCAGCGCGCTCGGCCGCATCAAGCTGGTCAATCCGCCGGAGGGCGAGCTGGTGCGCGGTGCCGACGGCCTGTTCCGCTTGCGCGACGGGCAGCCGGCGCCGATCGACGAGAACGTCCGGCTGTCACCCGGCACGCTGGAAGGCAGCAACGTTAACGTGACCGATGCCATGGTCAACCTGATCAGCCTGTCCCGCCAGTTCGAGATGCAGATCAAGATGCTGACCACCGCCGATACCAATGCCCAGCGCGCCGACCAGCTGCTGTCGCTGAACGCCTGATAGGAAGACACCATGATCCGTTCCCTGTGGATAGCCCGTACCGGCCTCGACGCCCAGCAGACCCAGCTCGACGTCATCTCCAACAACCTGGCCAACGTCAGCACCAACGGCTTCAAGCGTTCGCGCGCGGTGTTCGAGGATCTGCTGTACCAGACCCTGCGCCAGCCGGGCGCCCAGTCCTCGCAACAGAATCAGGTGCCGACCGGCCTGCAGCTCGGGACCGGGGCGCGGCCGGTGTCCACGGCCCGGTTGTTTACTCAGGGCAATCTGCAGAAGACCGACAATCCGCTCGACGTCGCCATCCAGGGCAATGGTTTCTTCCAGATACTGCTGCCCGACGGCACCACTGGTTACACCCGCGACGGCTCGTTTCAGAAGGATAACCAGGGGCAGATCGTCACCTCCGACGGCTATCCGCTGCAGCCCAACATCACCATTCCGGCCGATGCCATCAGCGTCTCCATCGGCACTGACGGCACCGTTTCGGTGACCCAGGCCGGCGTAGCCGGCAGCACGGAAATCGGCACCATCCAACTGGCCACCTTCATCAACCCGGCCGGCCTGCAGAGCATGGGCCAGAACCTGTTCCTGGAAACCGCGGCAAGCGGCACGCCAACGCCCAATACCCCAGGCAGCAATGGCGCCGGGAGCGTCAACCAGCTGTTCGTCGAGACCTCCAACGTCAATGTCGCCGAGGAACTGGTAACGATGATCCAGACGCAGCGCGCCTACGAACTCAACTCCAAGGTGGTGTCGACCTCCGACGCCATGCTCGGCCGCCTGACGCAACTGTGAGGTGACGTCATGAAACCTCTCGCCCTGCTTGCACTGTTGCTCACCGCCGGGTGTACGACGGTACCGCCGACCAACATCCATCAGCCGATGACGGCACGCCCGGCGCCGCGCGCCGAACTGCCGCCGGCCAATGGCGCGATCTGGCAGGCTGGCCAGGGGCGGCCACTGTTCGAGGATCGTCGGGCGCGCTACGTCGGCGATACCATCACGGTCCGCATCACCGAGCGGACGACCGCCACCGCCCAGTCAAACCGCAAGCTGGACAAGAGCAACAGCATCTCGGCCTCGGTCGGCTCGTTGCTCGGCCTGCCCGGCAAGACGCTGCAGGGCATCAATCTCAACGCGGAAAGTGCCAATGCCTTCGACGGCAAGGGCGAGGCCGCCAACAACAACGCCTTCACCGGCAATATCACGGTGACGGTGATCGACGTCCTGCCCAACGGCAACCTGCTCGTCTCCGGCGAGAAACAGGTAGCTATCGGCCAGGAGCAGGAGTTCGTGCGCATCTCCGGGGTGGTCAATCCCAGCTTTGTCGATGCCTTCAACATCGTCGAGTCGTCGAAGGTCGCCGATGCCCGGATCGAGTACAAATCGTCCGGGCAGCTCAGCGAAGGGCAGATCATGGGCTGGATGGCACGATTCTTCCTTAATGTCCTGCCATTCTAGGAAACATTGGCGGAGGCGCATCATGAACAGCAGAAGCGGCAAATGGTACCGGCAGGCGGCAATTGTGGCCGCTTGTCTGCTGCCGCTGTGCAGCACCCCGGTGCTGGCCGAACGGATCAAGGATCTGGCCGCCGTCCAGGGCGTGCGCAACAACCAGTTGATCGGCTACGGCCTGGTCGTCGGCCTCGACAACACCGGCGACCAGACGACGCAGACGCCCTTCACCACCCAGGCGATCGGCAACATGCTGTCCCAGATGGGCGTCAACCTGACCCAGGACCAGGCGCAGCGGCTGCAGTTGAAGAACGTCGCCGCCGTGATGCTGACGGCGGTCCTGCCGCCATTTGCCCGTCCCGGTCAGCCGATCGACGTCACCGTTTCGTCGATGGGCAACGCCAAGAGCCTGCGCGGCGGCACCTTGCTGATGACGCAGCTGAAGGGCGGCGACGGCCAGGTCTATGCCATCGCCCAGGGCAATGTGCTGGTCGGCGGCATCGGCGCCACCTCGGGCAATTCGAAAGTCACGGTCAACCATCTGGCCGCCGGCCGCATTCCCAGCGGCGCCACGGTCGAACGGGCGGTGCCGACGGCGCTCGGGCAGGGCGGCTATGTCTATTACGAACTGGCGGAGACCGATTTCGGCAATGCCCAGGTGCTCGTCGAGGCGATCAACAAGAGCATGGGCCAGGGTACGGCGCAGGCCCTCGACGGTCGACGGATCGCTGTGCGGGCGCCTGAGGATCTGAGTGCGCGCGTCGCTTTCCTCGGCCGGGTTGACAATCTGGAAATCAAGCGCCAGGCCGGCGCCGCCAAGGTGGTGATCAATCCGCGCACCGGCTCGGTGGTGATGAACCAGCGGGTCAGCATCGAGGCCTGTACCGTCGCCCACGGCAGCCTGTCGGTGGTGGTCGAAGGGGCGCAGCCGCAGTTCGGCCAGCCGGCGGACATCCAGGTCAAGCAGGACGGCAGCAGCCTGATCAACGTCAAGGCTGGCGTCAATCTGGCCGACGTGGTCAAGGCGCTGAACGCACTCGGCGCCAACCCGCTCGACCTGCTGGCCATCCTCCAGGCGATGAAGTCCGCCGGTGCCCTGCGCGCCGACCTGGAAGTGATCTAGGGCCGGCTATGGCAATCAAGATCCAGAACGTGCCGAACCGGGCCGCCTTCGACGTCAAGTCGGCCCAGGACTTGCGGACCCAGTTTGCCAAGAATCCGCAGGAAGGGCTGAAAGCGGCTTCCCAGCAGTTCGAGCAGATGTTCCTGCAGATGGTCATGAAGAGCATGCGCGACACGGTGCCGCAAGATGGTCTGCTGAACAGCGACCAGTCGCGTTTCTACACCGCGCTGCTCGACCAGCAGATGGCGCAGAATCTGGCCAGCAGCGGCAATGGCATCGGCTTTGCGCGCCTGATCGAACAGCAGCTCGGACGTACCGTCAGCGACGGCAAGGAACTAGCGGCCCCCGGCGAGGCGGCAAACGCTGCCGGCAATTCCCTGCCGCCGACCGTGGTCGACAGTCGCCATCTGCGCCATACGCCGGTACCCGGCACGCTGCCGACCTCGGCGGCCTACGTCGCGCCGGTCAAGGCCGCGGTTGCGGCGGTTGCAGCGAACAACGCCGATGTGCCGGCAACCGCCCGCGATCTGGCCGCATGCCGTCGAGGCCTCGCGCTCGACCGGCATCCCGCCGCAGTTCCTGGTCGCCCAATCGGCGCTGGAGAGCGGCTGGGGGCGCAACGAGCTCCGTCACGCCGATGGCTCGTCCAGCCATAACCTGTTCGGTATCAAGGCCGGCAAGAACTGGAGCGGCGCGACCGTCGAGGCGGCCACCACCGAGTACGTCAATGGCCAGCCGCAGCAGGTGGTCGAGCGTTTCCGCGCCTACGCCTCCTATGAAGAAAGCTTCCGCGACTACGCGGTGCTGCTGCGCGACAGCTCGCGCTACAGCAGCGTCATCGGTTCCCAGGATGGCACGGAGTTTGCGAGACGTCTGCAGCAGGCAGGGTATGCCACCGATCCGATGTACGCCGACAAGCTGGCACGCATCATCAATGGGCCGACCCTCCGCCAGGCGCTGATCGGTTGATGCGCCGCTAAACTTTGCGGCCGACCGGTCGTTAACCTCAATGAGGTGAATGATGAGTTCAGGAATTTTCGGTATCGGTGTCAGTGGCATTGCCGCCGCCCAATTGGGTTTGCTGGCGACCGAGCATAACGTGGTCAATGCCAACACGCCGGGCTATACCCGGCAGCGGACGCTCCAGGCGACCAATATCGCGGTCAATACCGGCGCCGGGTCGATCGGCCAGGGTGTGCATGTGCAGACCATCACGCGCATGTACGATGCATTCATCACCAAGCAGGTGGATACTGCCCAGACCAAGGTCAGCCAGCTCGACGCCTTCTATAGCCAGATCAAGCAGATCGACAACATGCTGGCCGATTCCGATGCCGGTATTTCTCCTGCGTTGCAGGACTTTTTCTCCGGTGTCCAGCAGGTGGCCTCCAACCCCTCGCTGCTGCCCGCCCGCCAAGCGATGGTTTCCTCGGCCCAGACGCTGGTCGAACGCTTCCGTAGCATGGATGCACGCCTGGTTGAGATCAACGGTGAAGTCAATGGCCGCATCAGCGATGCAGTGACGCAGGTCAACACTTACGCCGGCCTGATTGCCGAGGTCAATCAACAAATCGTTGTTTCGCAAGCCAGCTACAATCAGCCGCCGAACGACCTGCTTGATCAGCGCGACAGCCTGATTTCCGACCTCAACCGTTTGATCAAGGTATCGACCACGACCAATTCCGATGGCAGTTCCAATGTCTTCATTGGCAGCGGCCAGCAACTGGTCATCGGCGGCACGGCCCAGCAGATGACGGCAACGCCCTCTGTGGCCGATCCAACGCGGATCGTGGTCGGCCTGCAGACCCCCGGCGGTCCTCTGGAGCTTCCTGAATCCTTGGTCGTCGGCGGCGAACTGGGCGGTCTGGTCGCCTTCCGTGCGGCATCGCTCGACCGGGTAGCTAACGAGGTCGGCCGCATGGCGGCTTCGCTGACGCTGACGTTCAATGCCCAGCTCGGCCTAGGGCAGGATCTGCAGGGGCGTATAGCCGGCGAAACCGGATTTGTCGGTAGCTTGTTTACGATGTCCGCCCCCCAGGTGCTGGACAACGCTTTCAATACCGGCGCTGGCGTACTGAGCGCTGCATTTGCGCCGCCCACCGCCCCGACTCCGCCGGATTTCAGTGGCAATTTTTCGACCGAACTCAGCGCCAGCAACTACCAGATCAGCTTTGGTGCTGCTGGCGCCTACACGGTCACCCGCCTGACCGACAATCAGACGGTGGGTAGTGGTAGCGGCCCAGGCGTGGCCAACTTCGATGGCATCAATCTGACCATTTCGACGGTCGGTAATGATGGCGACAAATTCAAGATCGAGCCTTACGCGCAAGTCGCCCGGAACATCGGTGTCGATGCCCGAATCGCCGCTGACCCGCGCCTGATCGCTGCCGCGGCGCCCGTCCGGGTGACGCCGGACGTCGCCAATACGGGATCGCTGCAAATTTCCCAGGGTATCGTCGGGACGGGGTATACGGCACCGGCGGCACCCGTTGCCTTGACGGCGACGCCGACCCTGCTGCAAGGCGTGCCAGGGGCATGGACCGCAGTCTACTCGGACGGTTCGAGCGTTCCCGGTGCCGGTGATATTCCCCTGACCAGCGGTGCGGCGACACTGGCCGGGTTCACCTTCAATAATATGCATTTCACCGTAGCCGGTACGCCGCCGGCCGCCGGTAGCGATAGTTTTGTCGTCGAGCGCAATGCAGCGGGGGTCCAGGACGGTCGCAACGCCGTCCTCTTTGCCAAACTGCAAACGCAGAACACGGTCGACGGCGGCACCAGCACCTATCAGGGGGTCTATGCCAAGCTGGTGGCCGATAACGGCATCCGCACGCGCGAAGCCAAGGTTCAGCTCGATGCCCAGACCTCGGTTCTGCAACAGGCCGAAGCGACGCGCGAGGCCTTGTCCGGCGTCAATCTCGATGAGGAGGCGGCCAACATGCTGAAATTCCAGCGGGCCTACCAAGCATCGTCGAAAATCCTGGAGATCGGCAACAAGCTGTTTGACACCATCCTGTCGCTCGGCTGAAAGGAGTCACGATCATGCGAGTCAGCACCTCTCAAATTTTCAATTCGGGCACGGTCGGCATCCAGAACCGCCAGTTCGACCTGTTCAAGGTACAGCAGCAATTGTCCACCGGGCGCCGCATCCTGTCACCGGAGGACGACCCGATCGGCGCTTCGCAGGCATTGCAGGTCAGCCAGTCGAAAGGGGTCAACAAGCAATTCCTGGACAACATGGCCAGTGCCAAGAGCAATCTCAATTTGCTCGATTCGACCCTGAACGGGGTCGAGGACGAACTGCAGAATATTTACGAACGCGCCGTCCAGGCGGGCAACAGCAGCTACAGCCCGGCCCAGCGCGGCATGCTCGCCGAGGAGTTGAAGCGTCGCCTGGAAAGCCTGGTTGGCCTGGCCAATACTCAGGATGGGACCGGCCTTTATATTTTTGCCGGCTTCAAGTCGTCGACCCAGCCCTTCGCGGTGAATGCCGGCGCCACGCCACCCTACGAACTGGGCGCCGGTACCCATGTCAACTACAGCGGCGATGCTGGCCAGCAGGCTTTGCAGGTCAGTGCCTCGCGCGTCATGAACATCTCCGAGAACGGCATTGATGTTTTCATGCAGGTCCGCGATGCTCAAGGCAGTGTCACCGGGCGCAGCATGTTCGACAGTCTGAAGAACATGATCGACATCCTCGATCCGGCCAGCGGTGTGCCATTCACGACCGCCGCCTATGGTCAGTCGCTGGACGACACGTCGGCGGCCATCGCCCATCTGTCGACCGTGCGCGCTTCGGTCGGTGCCCGGCTACAGTCGCTGGATAGCATGACGACAACGGCTGAAGATACCGGCTTCCTGTACGAGAGCCGTCTGTCGGAACTACAGGATCTCGACTACACCGATGCCATCTCGCAGTTGTCGCGCTTCCAGTTGCAGCTTGAGGCGGCCCAGCTTTCCTTCAAACAGACCAGTCAGCTCAGCCTGTTCAACATTCTATGAGATCTGCCGTCCTCCTGATCGCCGGTGTGCTCGTCCTAAGCGGCTGCAGTTCCAGCGGCTCCAGTGCTTCACCGCTGATTCCCGACAAGGTGATTCAGCTGACCGCCAAGAACTCGATCTCGCTCTCCAGGCTGGCGACGGCCGCCGTCGTCGTTGCGGCAATCTACGTAGTTTACGATCCGCTGGCGCCTAATTGGGAAATCGAGGAGGCACGGCTGAACGACACGACCTACCGGCTGTCGATGAAGATGAAGCGCTATCACACGGGCGGCTCCGGCGAGTCGATCCAGCTGCTCAAGCGTCGCGCCAGCCAGTTGCAGTACGAGCAGGGGTTCGGTAGCTACCAGATCCTCGAATATACCGAGGGTATCGATTCACAGACCATCGGTGCTCGTCGCGTGGCGGAAGGTGTCATTCGCCTGGTTCAGCAGCCACAGGCCGATTCCTTCCTGCAGAACTAACGCACTACGGCAAAACCAAGCATGGCGCTCATGCCTATCTCGAATATGGCCTGGATGGGTTCGGCCATGTAGTGCATGCTGATGGCTAGGGCAAAGAAGCCGCCGATCAGGGTCAGCGGGAAACCCAGGGCAAAGATGTTCAGTTGGGGGGCGGCCCGGGTCAGCACAGCCAGAGCGATGTTGGTGATCATCAGGGCGACGACGACCGGCAGGGAAAGCAACAGGCCGGCCGAGAAGATGGTTCCGCCCAGGCGTACCAAGTTGAGCCAGGATTCGGCGGCCAGTGGTGTGGCGCTGACCGGTAAGGCAACGAAGCTTTGCGCCAGCGTGGCGAAATAGAGCAGGTGGCCATTCATCGACAGGAACAGCAATAGCGCGATGAGACCGACGAATTCGGCAACGACCGGCGTCTGCGAGCCGCGTAGCGGATCGTAGAAAGTGGCGAAGCCGAGACCCATCTGGAAGCCCATGAATTCACCGGCGAGGTCGAAGGCGGCAAAAACAATGCGGGCGGCGAAGCCCATGCCGATGCCGATCAGCATTTGCTGCAGCATGATCCACAGGCCGGCCAGCGATGCCGGCTGGACGTCCGGCATTGGCGGCAGTGCAGGAGCAATGGCCAGCGTGATGGCCAAGCCTAGGATCAGGCGGGTGCGCTGCGGGATGGCGGCCGTGCTCCATAGCGGGGCCGAGGCGATAAAGCCGAGGATGCGGGCCAGTGGGAAAATGAAGGCGACGATCCAGGCGTCGATCTGGGTCGAGCCGATGCTGATCATGGCTAACCGATCAGTTGCGGAATACTGCCAAACAGACGCTGGATATAGTCGATCAGGTATTGCAGCATCCACGGCCCGAAGAGCAGGATGACAACAAACATGGAAATCAGTTTGGGGACGAACTGCAGTGTCGATTCATTGATCTGCGTGGCTGCCTGGAAGATGCTGATAATCAGGCCGACGACCAGGGCCGTGATGAGGGTCGGCGCGGCGATGATCAGGGTGACCTCGATCGCCTGGCGGCCGATTTCCATGACCGTACCCGGCGTCATGGCGTGAAGCTCTGTACTAGCGAGCCGATGACCAGATGCCAGCCATCGACCAGCACGAACAGCATCAGCTTGAAAGGTAGGGCGACCATGATCGGCGACATCATCATCATACCCATCGACATCAGCAGGCTGGCGACAACCATGT
Organism: Betaproteobacteria bacterium HGW-Betaproteobacteria-12; assembly: GCA_002842345.1. Lineage (GTDB taxonomy): Bacteria > Pseudomonadota > Gammaproteobacteria > Burkholderiales > Rhodocyclaceae > Azonexus. Next base: position 8,962 of record PHCU01000018.1, read on the forward strand.
CGATGACCAGAAAGGGAATGAACAGGATGAAACCGATCTGGAAAGCAGTTTTCAGTTCGCTGATGACGAAGGCCGGGACCAGAACCCGCAGCGGGATATCGTCCGGCTTTTCGAAGCGTTCAGCTTTGGCGATGCCGGCGAACAGGGCGAGGTCGGACTCGCGCGTCTGCTTGAGCATGAAGCCGCGCAACGGCACAGCTGCCCGCTCGGCGGCCTGCATCACGTTGATGCGGTTTTCCGACAGCGGCAGGTAGGCCTCGGTGTAGACACGATCAAGCACCGGGCTCATGACGAAGAAGGTGAGGAACAGCGCCAGGCCGATCAGTACCTGATTGGGCGGCGAGGTCTGCGTGCCGAGGGCGTGGCGCAGCAGCGAGAGCACGATGACGATGCGCGTGAAGCTGGTCATCATCAGCACGGCGGCTGGGATGAAGGTCAGCGCCGTCATCAGCAGCAGGGTCTGGATGGTCAGCGAATAGGTTGTGCCGCCGCCGGCGGCCGGGCTGCTGGTCACCGCCGGCAGGCCGCCCGCGGCCTGGGCGAAGGCCAGACCGGCCGGCAGCAGCAGGGCGAAGACCGCCAGCAGGCGCTTAATCATGCTGCCGTCGCTCGCCGATGTGCTGCAGCCACTGGGCAAACGGACGTTGCCCGGTTGTTGCCGCGTTCTCGGCCGTCAGGTCGCCCTTGGCCAGGCGATGCAGGGTGCGGATCTGGCCCGGAACGATGCCAATGACCAGCCATTCCTCGCCAACTTCGAGCAGCACGATGCGCTCGCGCGGGCCGAGGGCCACGCCGCCGAGGACGCGTATCCCGCCCTGGCCGAAGCCCTTGCCGCCGGTGACCTTGCGGGCCAGCCAGGCGGCGCCGATGAGCAGGCTGACGATCAGGGCAAGGGCCAGGCCGGCCTGCAGATAGGTGCCGGCGCCGACACCGGGCGACGCCGTGTCGGTGGCCGCCGCCGCGGTCAGGGGAAGGAGCAGGGGAATGAAGCGCAGCAAGGAAAATGGCCCGTCACACGATGTGGTCAGGGCGCTATCTTAAAGCAATCCGGGCAGGGCGTTCAGCGGTTGATTTTGCGCATGCGTTCCGATGGCGTGATGATGTCGGTCAGCCGGATGCCGAACTTGTCATTGACGACAACGACTTCGCCCTGGGCGATCAGCGTGCCGTTGACCAGCACATCCATCGGTTCGCCGGCCATGGCGTCGAGTTCGACTACCGAGCCGTGCGCCAGCTGCAGCAGGTTCTTGATGGTGATCTTGGTGCGGCCAAGTTCGACGGTGATCTGGACCGGAATGTCGAGGATCATGTCGAGTTCGTTCATCATCCCGGCGTTGGCGCCAACCCCGCCGAACGACGGGAAGATGTCGGCCGGTTGCGCACTGGCTGCCACCGCCGATTCAGTGACCGCCTGTTCGGCCATGGCAGCCGCCCAGTCGTCCTCGCTGATCTGGCCGTCGTCCTCGGTGACCGGGTTATCGAAGTTTTCCATTTCGTCAGCCATTTTTTTCTCCCATCGCCGGCTCCGCGGCCGGTGTGTCGGACGATGCAACAAACCGTTCGACCTTCAATGCGTACTGGCCGTTCTGCTGGCCATAGGAACATTCCATCAGCGGGACGCTGTCGACCAGCGCCTCGATATGCTGCGGGATGTTGATTGGAATGACATCGCCGACCTTGAGTTCGAGGATCTGCCCGAGGGTGATCTTGCCGTTGCCCAGATGGGCGACGATCTCGACCTCGGCGCCCTGTAACTGCTTGCGCAGGGTGATGATCCAGCGCTTGTCGGAAGACAACTGGTCGCTCTGCATGGTGCTGTAGAGCAGGTCGCGGATCGGTTCGAGCATCGAATAGGGGAAGCAGATGTGCATGTCGGCCGTGGCGCCACCGAATTCCAGCGTGAAGGTCGTCGATACGACGATTTCCGACGGCGTCGCGATATTGGCGAACTGCGAATTCATCTCCGAGCGCACGTACTCGAAGTTGATGTCGTGCACCGGCTTCCACGACTTGCTGTACTCGGTGAACACGACACCGAGCAAGCCCTGGATGATGCGCTGCTCGGTGGCGGTGAAGTCGCGGCCTTCGACACGGGTGTGGAAGCGGCCGTCGCCGCCGAACATGTTATCGACGACGAGGAATACCAGGTTGGGATCGAAGACGAACAGCGCCGTACCGCGCAGCGGCTTGGCGACGACCAGATTCAGATTGGTCGGCACAACCAGATTGCGAATGAACTCGCTGTATTTCTGCACCCGGATCGGGCCGACGGAAATTTCGGCATTGCGGTGCATGTAGTTGAACAGCCCGATCCGCAGGTAACGGGCGAAGCGCTCGTTGACCAGTTCGAGCGTCGGCATCCGGCCGCGGACAATGCGCTCCTGGGTGCCGATGTTGTAGGCACGGACATCGCCGCTGCCGGTGTCGTGCTCCTCGGGCTCGTCCGCTTCCCCGGTGACGCCCTTGAGCAGGGCATCAACCTCATCCTGGGAGAGAAAGTCGCCGGCCATGGCTCCTTACTGGATGATGAAGGAGGTGAACAGGACGGACTTGACCGGTCCGTCGGTGGCCTTCTGGCCTCGGGCGGGCGGTTCGATCGCTGAATTGATTTCCGCCTTCAGCGCCTCGGCCAACATCTCCTTGCCTTCCTTGGGCAGGAGTTCCGAAGCCTTCTTCGACGACAGCAGTAGCGTGATGTTGTTGCGAATACGCGGCATCAGCGATTTCAGCGCGAGGTCTGCTTCGGGATTGTCGAGCTCGATGGAAAGGACGACCTGCAGGTACTGGTCGCCCGTTTCGGGCACCAGGTTGACAGTGAACGGTTCCAGATTGACGAATATCGGCGGAGCGGAGGGGGCCTCCTTCTTCTTTGCCTTTTTCGGCTTGGCCGTTTCTTCGGCGTACTCGTCGTCCTCATCCTCGGCGTTGCTGCCGGAGAGCAGCATGAAGGCGGCCCCGCCGCCGGCCAGTGCCAGTACCAGCACGGCAGACAGGATGATGATCAACAGTTTCTTGCTTTTCTTGGGCGCCTCAGCGGCTCCCTCCTCCGCCGGCTTGGCATCCTTGGCCATGTCTAATCCTCTCTAATCGATTCCGGGTGGTTCAGGCGAACAGGTCGACCAGGCCGCGCCCCCTGTGCAGAATCGCGCTGCCTGACGCGTTCGCCGCTTTATCATTGGCCGGGAGTATAGCGTTTTCATCTGCCGAACGGGTTCCGTTCGCATCGGGCGCGGGCGTCTCCGGGCGCTGCTGCGAGAGGTTGGCGCCGACATTGGACTGGCCGAGGTTGATGCCGGCTGACGACAGCATGTCCTTCAGTTGCGGCATGGCGTTCTCGATCGCCTGACGCACTTCGGCGTGGGGCGAGGCGAAGGCGATGCTGGCCTGGTCGCCGCTCAGGTTGAGGGTGATCTGGATCGGCCCCAGTTGCGGCGGATTGATGGTCAGTTGGGCCGACTGCTGGTCATTCCTGGCCAGCCAGACGATCTTGTCGCCAAACTGTTGCGGCCAGGCAGCTGAATGCAGATGGGCATTGATGCCGGTTCGCGGATTGCCTGGTGTCGATGTCTCAACTGTCGCTGTCGCCGTATTTGCGGTCATGCCGGCAGCAACGGCCGGCAGTCCGTCGGCGTTATTGCCCTCGCCGGCAATTATTGCCGTTCCCTGGCGGGTTGCGGCGTTGGCTATCGACGGCAGGTTGGCCAGGGTGAATTTTTCGAGACCGCTGTTCGGCTCTTTGGCGCCGGTGCGGCCGAGGCCGCGTTCATCTGCCAGCAGATCGGCCTGGCCGCGGGCCAGCAGAGCATTGCCGGCAAGCGCCTTGCCTTCGCTCGCGCTGGCAAGTGGGGTGTCGCGGAGTATCCGTTCCTGCATTTCACTGCTGCCCTGGCCGAACAATGAGGCGAACAGGGAAGGATCGACGGCGCCGGCCGCGGCGTTGTCGGTGGCGGCGCTATCGGCTGCCAGCGACAGAGCCTTGCCTGTCTTCCCATCGCCGGCCATCAGGCCGAGCAGCTCCCCGCTGAGCAAAGCGGCAAAGTCGCCGGCGATGCCTTCGCTGCCGGCGGTTGCCGCCGTTCCGGGGCCAGGCAGGCTAGCGCTGGCAAGCGAGGGAATGACGGTCAGGCCCATGATGACTCCTTGAAAGGCGTTGTTTTGCCAAACAGGAAGCAATGAGCGTGCCGGGTTGTGTCAGTCGTCGCTCGGCTTGTCCACGCCGTATTTCCGGGTCGAGAATTCGTCCTGAATTTTCTGCTCCTGGCGATTCTCGCGATAGCGCTCGCGTTCATCGTGGCGTTGCGACAGAGTGTCGATCGCCTTTAGGCGCGTGTTCTGCGTTTGCCAGTGATCCTGGCCGGCCCGCGTGCTGCGCTCGGAGTTGCCGACGGCGATTTTTTGCTGGGTGATCGCTTCGTCGATGCGCGCGAGGAAGTCCTGATAGTTGCGCAGGATCAGTCGGGTGACCCCGTCGGCGGTCGCCTCGCGCAGGCGCTGGGCATATTCCTCGCGGTACTGTTCGAGCATTTGCAGTCGGCTGCGCTGGTTCTGTTCGGCCGCGATCAACTTGCCGAGCTGGCGCGTCGCCTCGTCGGAGCGGGTCTGCATGATCTCGAGCAATGGTTGCAGCGAAAAAGGCTGGGTCATTTCTTATTAGATCAGGGAGATGAGCGCCTGCAGGCTGGCGGGGAAGTCAGCCTGCTCGGACAGTTGTTGCTGGAGAAAGTGCTCCATTTTCGGATAGATGGCAATCGCCTGATCCAGCACCGGGTCGGTTCCCGGGACGTAGGCGCCGACCGAGATCAGGTCTCGTGAGCGCTGGTAGCGGGCGAACAGCACCTTGAACTTGCGGATCTGCTCGAGGTGCTTGTTGTCGATCAGGTTGACCATCGCCCGGCTGATCGACTGCTCGATATCGATGGCCGGGTAGTGGCCGGCATCGGCCAGGGTGCGCGAGAGCACGATATGGCCATCGAGAATGGCGCGTGCCGCGTCGGCGATCGGATCCTGCTGGTCGTCGCCCTCGGCCAGCACGGTATAGAAGGCGGTGATCGAGCCGCCGCCGTCCTGACCGTTGCCGGCGCGTTCGACCAGTTGCGGCAGGCGGGCGAAGACTGAAGGCGGGTAGCCGCGGGTGGCCGGCGGTTCGCCGATGGCCAGGGCGATCTCGCGCTGGGCCATGGCGAAGCGGGTCAGCGAATCCATGATCAGCAACACATGGCGGCCCTGGTCGCGGAAGTATTCGGCCACCGTCGTCGCATAAGCGGCCCCCTGCAGGCGCATCAGCGGCCCGGTGTCGGCCGGGGCGGCGACGACCACGGCGCGGCGCATGCCTTCCTCGCCGAGAATCTGTTCGATGAATTCCTTGACCTCGCGGCCGCGTTCGCCGATCAGTCCGACGACGATCACTTCGGCGCTGGTATAGCGCGCCATCATGCCGAGCAGGACCGACTTGCCGACGCCGGAGCCGGCGAACAGGCCCATGCGCTGGCCGCGGCCGACGGTCAGCAGGGCGTTGATGGCCCGGATGCCAACATCAAGGGGCTGCTCGATCGCCGCCCGCGACATCGGATTGATCGCCCGGCTTTGCAGCGGTCGGGTCTTGTTGGCGACCAGCGGCCCCTTGCTGTCGAGCGGGCGGCCGACGCCGTCGAGGACGCGGCCGAGCAGTTCGTCGCCGACCGGCGCTTGCTTGACGCGGTCGATGGCCCGTCGGCGTAGTGGCGCCGGATCGCCGATTCGGGGCGTGCTGGCCGGTGTCTCGAAGGCGACGACGCGCGAGCCGGGGGCCAGTCCGTAGAGATCGTCGGCGGGCATCAGATAGAGTTTCTCCCCGGCAAAGCCGACTACCTCAGCCTCGACCGGGGCGCCGCTTTGCGGATAGATGCGGCAGGTGCTGCCGAGCGGCAGCTTGAGGCCGGAAGCCTCCATGACCAGGCCGTTGATCCGCGTCAGGCGGCCGACCGGCCACAGCGGCTGGGCGTTGCCGGCGGCCGCCCGGCAGTTGCTCAGGAAGTCATTCCAGCGTGCGGCGTGTGCCGGTTTTTCGGCGCTCAGGGATTCTGCCATGCCCGTGGTTCGGCTCCGATGGCCTCGAGTACACGTTTCCAGCGCGTCTCGATGGTCGCGTCGATTTCGCTGGCGCCGGCCAGGACCAGGCAGCCGCCGGTGCTGATCGTGCTGTCGTCGACGATCTGCGTCGCACTGTGGGAGAGCTCATCGCCGAGGAGGGTGCGGACATGCGCCGCATCGGCCGGGTTGAGGCGGAGGACAATGTGCGCATGATGCAACGGCAGGGTGCTGATCGCCTCGCGGACGATCGGCAGCAGGGCGTCTTCGCGGGTGTCGATATGGCTGCGGGTGACCTGGGCGGCGATCTCGATGGCCAGTGCCAGCAACTGATCGGCCACCGATTGGTCCAGTTCGTTGAGCGAGCGGCGCAAATTGTCGAGCAGCCCGGCAAAGCGCCCGGCCATCTGTTCGGCAGCCTGTTCGGCCAATTGGCGGGCCGCCTGTTCGGCCTTTTCCCGGCCCTCGACCAGGCCGGCCGCGTAGCCTTGGGCGCGCGCTTCCTCGTGCATGCGCTCGATCTCCTCGGCCGTCGGCAGCTTCACCTGCGGCTCCTGCGGCGCGGCCGGCTTCGCCTCCTTCGCTACCGCCGCCGGCGGCGCTTCGGCCGCGAGCGGCTTCTTGTCGAAGGAGCCGGCCTGCCAGCGCTGATAAGAGGTGAGTTCGTCCTTGGGGATGATCACGGTAGCTTCCCGGCGCCTAGATCATCTGTTCGCCGCCGGCGCCACCGAGGACGATCTGACCTTCGTCGGCCAGGCGACGGACGACCTTGAGGATTTCCTTCTGTTCGGCTTCGACCTCGGATAGGCGCACCGGCCCCTTCGACTCCAGGTCCTCGCGCAGCATTTCGGCGGCGCGCTGCGACATGTTCTTGAAAATCTTCTCGCGCAGGTCGGGCGAGGCGCCCTTCAGCGCCAGGATCAGCGAGTCGGACTGGATTTCGCGCAGGATCAGCTGGATCGAGCGGTCATCGATGTCCATCAGGTTCTCGAAGACGAACATCTCGTCGAGGATCTTCTGGGCCAGATCGGGATCGTATTCGCGGATGGCATCGACCACCGAGGTTTCGTTGGTGGCACCGATGAAGTTGAGGATTTCCGCCACCGTCCGCACCCCACCCATGGCCGTGTGTTTGACGCTGGCCGAACCGGACAGGATGCGCGCCATTGCTTCGTTCAGCTCGCGCAGGGCGGCCGGCTGGATGCCTTCCAGCGTGGCGATGCGCAGGACGACGTCGTTGCGCAGCCGTTCGGTGAAATGGTTGAGGATCTCGCTGGCCTGGTCGTGTTCGAGGTGGACCAGGATGGTGGCGATGATCTGCGGGTGTTCATTCTTGATCAGGTCGGCGACGGTGGGGGCATCCATCCACTTCAACCCCTCGATGCCCGACGTCTCGCCGCCCTGCAGGATGCGCGAGATCAGGTTCGAGGCCTTGTCGTCGCCAAGCGCCTTGGTCAGTACCGAGCGGATGTAATTGTCGGTGTCGACGTGCACGGCACCATGTTCGGCAGCAATCTGATGAAACTCGTCGAGGACCGCCTCGACCTTGGTGCGCGGCACCGACTTCAACGACGCCATGGCGTGGCCGAGCTTCTGCACTTCGCGCGGGCCGAGCTGACGCAGCACTTCGGCCGCCTGCTCCTCGCCGAGCGCGATCAGCAGCGTGGCGCTCTTCTCCAGTCCTTCTTCGGGGCTAGTTGGCATTGGCTCCCATCCAGTCCTTGATGATGTTGGCTACCGCCTTCGGATCGGCCTGGGCGATGTCGCGGGCCTTTTGCACCTTGGCCGCATAGTTGTCGATGCGCACATCGGTGGCCCCTTCCTCCCCCGCTTCTCCGGGAAGACCGCCGGCGCCGTACAGACCGCCCTCGCCACCCAGGCCGCCCCCTTCGCGCGAACCGGGGGGCGGGAACATGGTCTTCAGCGAGGGCTGGATGATCTTGAAGTAGAGCAGGGCCAGGATGGCGGCGATGATCAGGATCTTGAGCAGATCCTTGAGGTAGGAAATGTTTTCCGGATCCTTCCACAGCGGGATACCGGCGTCGCTCTTTGCAGCTTCGGTGAACGGCGCGTTGGCCACCGACAGCGTGTCGCCGCGCTCCTTGCTGAAGCCCATCGCCTCGCGGATCAACTCGTTGATCTGCTTCATCTCGGCTTCCGGCAGGGGGCGGACGGACGGTTTGCCATCCTTGCCTAGTTCCTTGCGGTGGTTGACCACAACGGCCGCCGACAGGCGGCGGATCTCGCCCAGGGCCTGCTTGGTATAGCGGATGGTCTTGTCGACTTCGTAATTGATCGTCGTGTTCTTGCTGGTGCTCAGCGGCGGCGCGGCGCCGGCCAGCGGGGCGGTGATGCCGCCGACGTCGATGCGGCCGTTCGCTTCGCCACGCCGCGCCGGTTGTCCGCCGGGGCCGCTGCCGGTGTCCGGCTGGGTGAGTGGGGCGGTGGCCGGTACCGGCGGCTGGTTGGTCAGCGCGCCGGGGACGCCACCGACCGACTGGTTGACGTTGGCCGATTCATTGTTCTGCTGGCTGCGGATGACGCTGTTTTCCGGCGTGGTGTTCGGGCGGAAGGTCTCGGCGGTCTGTTCGCTCTGCGAGAAATCGAGATCGGCCGCCACCTGCACCTTGAAGTTTTCGGCGCCGAGTACCGGCTTGAGGATGTTCTCGATGCGCAGGATGATGACGTCCTCGATTTCCCGGACGTATTTCAGCTGCACCGGATCGAGGCCGGAACTGGTCGCGCTCTTCAGTTGCGACAGCAGGCTGCCGTTCTGGTCGATGACCGTCACGTTGGTGATCGGCAGATTAGGCACGCTCGAGGAAATCAGGTGGGAAATGCCGGCGACCTGGCCGCCATCGAGGGTACGGCCCGGGTACAGGTTGAGCATCACCGAGGCGGTCGGTTTCTGCTCGTCGCGGACAAAGACCGAGGGTTTGGGAATGGCCAGGTGTACTCGCGCCGCCTGCACCGCACCGATCGACTGAATGGTGCGCGCCAGCTCGCCCTCGAGGCCGCGCTGGTAATTGACCTGTTCGGCGAACTGGCTGGTACCGAATTTCTGGTTCTCCATCAGTTCGAAGCCCACCAGACCGCCGCGCGGCAGTCCCTGCGAAGCCAGTTTCAGGCGCACTTCATGGACGCGTTCGGCAGGCACCATGAGGGCGCCGCTATCGCTGAAACGGTGGGGGATGTTTTGCGCTTCGAGATTGGCGACGATGGTGCCGCCGTCCTTCTCGGTCAGGTTGGAGAACAACACCTTCCAGTCCGGCTGCCGGCTCCACAGAATGCTGCCGACAATAACCGCGATGATTGCAGCGACGCCCACCAGAAACAGAATTTTCTGTTGCTCACTGAGACGGTTGAACGCCGCGCGCAGACGTTCCGCCGGATTTCCGCCCGGTGCGGTCCCTGCCGTGGTTTCAGTCGTTGCTGCCATTAATGCCCGGTGGAAATGCCGTAAAAAAGAAGAAGAATCAATTGGGAAGCCAAATTTTCCTAGAAATATTCTACTATTACCGGCGCTGAATCCACCCTATCTTTTTTCGATGCCCGCCCCTAACGACAACGCTTCCGCTGCTGCTGCCGATGCCAAGACCGCCGATTTGCAGCGGGCGTTTGCCATGTTCAATCAGGTTTCGGCGGAACTGACCCAGGCCTATGAAGCCTTGCAGGGGCGGGTTGCCTCGCTGACCGAAGAATTGGCCATCGCCAACGGTGAATTGCGTCGGCAATTCGAGGAGAAGGAGGCGCTCTCCGAACGCCTGTCGTCGCTGCTTGATGCCCTGCCTGCCGGTGTCGTTCTGCTCGACGCCAAGGCGGTGGTGGTCGCGGTCAATCCAGCGGCGATGGTCATGTTCGGGCCGGATATCGTCGGCCATCACTGGGGCGATGTCGTGCGCGCCCACCTTGAGCCGACATTGACGGTCGGCGAGTGGCTGAGGGGCGATGGGCGTGTGTCGATCGCCGAGAGTCTGCTGCCTTCGGCCGGTGGCCGGATCATGTTGGTACATGATGTGACGGCGGCGCACCGGATGCAGGCCGAACTCGAGCGCAGTCAGCGCCTGGCGGCCATGGGCGAGATGGCCGCTTCGTTGGCGCATCAATTGCGCACGCCGCTTGCCGCCGCGCTGTTGCACACTGCCAATCTCGGCCAACCCGGGCTCAGCGATGAATTGCGGGCGCGCTTCTCGGGCAAGGCGAGCGGCCAGTTGCGCCGGCTCGAACGGCTGATTCAGGATGTGCTGCTGTTCGCCCGCGGCGAAAGCATCGGCCGCGATGTCATCGGCGCCAGCGAGCTGCTGGGCGAAGCGGCGCAGACCGTGGAACCACTGATGCGCGAACACGGCCTCGAATTCTCGGTGGCCGATGCCTGTGCCGGTGCCATCATCGTCGGCAGCCGCAAGGCTTTGTTCGGCGCCTTGATCAATCTGCTGGAAAACGCCATGCAGGCGACGCCGGTGGGCGGCAAAATTTGCCTCTCCGGCAATTGCCGCGGTGACCTGCTGGCCATCGGCGTGCGCGATAGCGGGCCGGGCATCGAGCGGGCGACGCAGGAGCGCATCTTCGAGCCCTTCTTCACCACCAAGGGGCAGGGTACCGGCCTCGGCCTGGCGATCGCCCTCGGCGTCGCCCGCGCCCACGGTGGCGGCATCGAACTGCTTTCCGAACCCGGCGCCGGCGCCGAGTTCGTCATCACCCTGCCGATCGGGTCGGTAGAGAACGGAATGGAACAACATGGCTGAACATAGCTTGCCGATCCTGGTCGTCGAGGACGACGCCAGCCTGCGCGAGGCGATTGGCGACACCCTCGAACTGGCCGGGCGGCCCTACCTCGCCGTCGATGGCGGCGAAGCTGCGCTCAAGGTGTTGGCGGAGCAGGCCTTTTCCATCGTTGTCAGCGACGTGCGCATGATGCCGATGGATGGCATCACCTTGCTCAAGGAGATTCGCCAGCGCCTGCCGCACCTGCCGGTGGTGCTGATGACAGCCTATGCCGAAGTCGACAAGGCGGTCGACGCGATGCGCTCCGGGGCCTGCGATTTCCTGCTCAAGCCCTTCGAGCCGGCGGCGCTGCTCGCGCACATCAACAAATATGAACTGCCGGGCGGCGCCGAGGGCGATGGCGTGGTCGCCATCGATCCGGCCAGCCGCGATCTGTTCGCCATGGCCGGGCGTGTCGCTCAGACCGATGCGACAGTGCTGCTGACCGGTGAATCGGGCGTCGGCAAGGAAGTGGTCGCTCGCTTCATTCATCGCCACTCGGGGCGCCGGGGCGGGCCTTTCGTAGCGATCAACTGCGCGGCAATTCCCGACAGCCTGCTGGAGGCAACACTGTTCGGCTACGAAAAAGGTGCATTTACCGGCGCACAGCAGGCCCAGGCTGGCAAGTTCGAGCAGGCGGAGGGCGGTACGCTGCTGCTCGATGAAGTGACGGAAATGCCGCTGAGCCTGCAGGCCAAGCTGCTGCGCGTGTTGCAGGAGCGCGAAGTCGAACGGGTGGGCGGCAAGAAGCCGGTGACGCTGAACATTCGCATCGTCGCCACCTCCAATCGCGATATGGGTGAGGCCGTGGCGCGCGGGGTTTTCCGCGAAGATCTGTACTACCGGCTGAACGTTTTTCCGGTCGGCATCCCGGCGCTACGCCAGCGGCGCGACGATATTGTCCCCATCGCCCGACATTTCGTCGTCGATCATGGCGGCCGTCTGGGGCGGCCGGGGGTTTCTCTGTCGCCTGCGGCTGAGGCGGCGCTGAGTACCCATGACTGGCCGGGCAACGTACGCGAGCTGGAGAATGTCATTCAACGGGCACTCATATTGTCGACGGGGAGTTTGATCGGTCCCGAGCATCTGCACCTGGCCCCCCGGCCATCAGCCGACATGGCATCGCGACGGGGCGAGGAAGTGCCGATGCCGGGGCTGCCGGAGGGCGAAAAAAGGGCGGATAATATGAAAGACCTTGAGCGTGAACATATCTTGCGCACGCTGGCAGAAGTGGGCGGCTCGCGCAAGGCGGCGATCGAGCGTCTGGGCATTTCCGAGCGTACCCTGCGCTACAAGTTGCAGCAGTATCGTGACGAGGGGTACTTCGATGATTAACGGTGGCCCGCTAATTGCTTGTTTCTGGTCGAGGGTTTAGGAGCGGAAAATGGATACCCAGGGCATCGAAAACATGTTGAGCGTGTTGCGCAGTACTGCAGCACAGGCTTCCGGCAAAGTGCCGCAGACTACGGCCGTTGCCGGCGGGACCGACTTCGCCGAAGTCTTGAAGAACTCGATCGACAAGGTCAATGCGACGCAATCCCAGTCCACGCAGATGGCGGAAAAATTTGCCGCCGGCGATACGTCGCAGAATCTGCATGAGGTGATGATCGCCCTGCAGACGGCCAGCGTCTCCTTCCAGGAAATGGTTCAGGTCCGCAACAAGCTGGTGACGGCTTATCAGGACATGATGAACATGCAGGTCTAAGCGACCAGCCCCGAGTCTCGTGCCTTGCGCTCGCGCTCGATGCGGGTGATGTAGCGCTCGATGAAGGCTAGGCGGCTGCCTGGCAAGCTGACAAATTCGCAGCCGATACGCAAACTGTGCTGGCCATCGCGCGCGGAAATCTCGACCGTTTTGCGTACCCGTAGATTGACCTGGATCACCCCTTCGTCAGGGATTTCCAGACGACACTGCGGAAATAGTGCATCGCGCGGGAAATGTTCGGCTATTTCCGTTGGCCCGATCAGGCTGACACCCCCGCCGCTGATATCCGACAGTGTCAGTTCGAAAGTATGGAACTGGCCGCTATCTTTTGGCGTCGCCAGTTGGCAGACGATGGGCGCGGCCAGCGGCGGTTCCAGGCGGAAGAATTCGCGGCGTTGCAGACGCAGCAACTGTTTCGGTATCGGTGCCGCCAGCAGCTGTTGTCCCTGATGGGGGGCTGCACACAGGGCAGGCAGACGTATCTGCATCTTGACCCGGTCGAGATTGGTGACCAGCGTGATCTGCCGGGCAGCGCCGGCGTCGGCATTGTTCTCCTCGGCATGTGACGGATCGAGAAAGAGGGTGTTGGTGGGCTCGTCTACGGCAACGATGGAGGTCAAGAAGAAACGCCGTCCGTCATCGATGTAGGCCGTGAACAGGCATCGACGCTTGGCCAGCAGGTTCAGGTAGAACAGGATTTCGAGCCGATTGCCGAGCAGGAACTGGGCAAATATGTCCGGGTGGTCAATCTCGAAATCGGGTGCAGGAAGTTCGTCGGCCATGATCAGCGGGAGGAATGCGGTGGCTTGATCTTAATCGAATGGTAGCGTTTTGCCGCTGGTGCAACCGCTGATGTCAAATGGGCGGCGGTGCCGCTTCGTCACCGTGTTCGATGCGGTAAAGCCAGGCCAGCAATTCGGCCACCGCCATGTAGAGCTGCGGCGGGATGTGCTCGTCGATATCGACCTGGGTCAGCAGGGCGACCAGTTCCGGCGACTCGTGGACATAGACGCCATGCTCATGGGCCCGGGCGATGATCTCCTCGGCGATCAGGCCCTTGCCCCGGGCGACCACCCGCGGCGCTGCATCGGTTTGCCGGTAGGCCAGGGCGATAGCCTCACGGGCCGGGTCAGCTGCCGGTTTCGCCATGCTGAACCAGCAATTGAGTCAGATCGAGCCCGGCGGCAGAAAAGCGGTCGCGCAGTAGCTCGGCGTTGTCGCGCAGGCGCGTTTCGCTGGCCGGGGATTCGGCTGTCATCTGAATCTCGACCTGACCGCCCGGCTGCAGGCGCAGCGTCGCTTCGATGCCGCCTAGGGCCGGCAGGCTGAGCTTGAGGCGGGTCTGCCAACGCCGGCCGGCTTCTCCGTCATTGTTGTTGGCTTGTTCACCGTCTTCGGAGATTTCCCACCACATTTTCTGGCCGGCCCAGACCTGACCTTGCCAAGCGTAATTCTGCGTCGCCAGGGCATCGAGTTGCTGCTGGACGATCGGTGTCAGTTCGCGGGGGATTGGATGGCCTTGCTGCGTTGTCGTCTGGGCGGGCAACTCGGTGCGGGCCGCTGCTAGCTGCGGAGCAGGATCGGTGGCCTTGGCTTCCGCCGACGCGGTGGCGAACTGCTGCTGCGGCAGAACGCTTGGTGGCGTCTTGCCTTGAGGTTCCTGGCGCAAGGCGTCGGTTGGCAGTTGCCCGGCGACCCAGCGGGCCTGGTGGGCTTCGTAGAAAACACCGCTCTTGGTCAGGGCATCCTTGAGGATTGGGGCTAGTTGGGCGGCGTCAGGGAAACTCTTGATCAGGGGTTGGTTGCCATTGAGCGGGGCGGGGGCGGCTCGCTGGCCGCCTTCTTCGACATTGCCCATCAGATTTCCGATCAGCCGGCCTGTCTGGCTGAGCGTGGTGGGAACCGATTCGCCACCACGGCCGGCTTGTTGGCCGGTAGTCCGGTTGGCGACAAAAGCTAAGGTAAGCTTGCCGTCGCTGTCGAGAACCTCCAGTTCAAGGCTGTCGCCGGCCTTGGCCGCAAAGGGAAGGGCCAGCGTGACGTCGCGTTGGGCAACGAGGGCACGATAGGTGCCGTTTGGCAACATGGCCTGAACCTCGGCCAGAATTCGCTGCCCGGGAACTAGGTTGGAGAGTACGTCGGTCAGCTTCTGGAGCGGCGCGACCGGTTGTGGGGTCTCCTGCTGTGCGGGAGGAAGCGCCACCCGCAGGCGACTGGCCAGATCGGCGGGAATCATGGTGTCGGGGTGTTGCCTTTGGCGGCTTGTTGCCAGGCTTGAAGCAAGGGTTGAATCTGTTGTTGCCGGGCAATCGCCATGTCTTGCAGTTCGCCTGTCAACAGCGCGACTTGGCGCAGTGCCTCGGCATCTGCGGGAGTTCGGACGGTAGTGGTCGATTCAGCACGCAACTGCTTAAATGCGCTATCGACGACTGGCACCAATTGTTCCAGTGCTTCCCAGTTGCCGGTACGCATGGCAGCCCTCAGGTCATCGAGGCAATTGCGCAGGACGGCCAGTTGGTCGCGCCAGTCGCCTCCGCCTTCAGCGGGATGGCTGGGGGGCAATTTGTTTCCACGCCTCGCATATTTCCATCAACAGACCACGCACTTCCTGAATGGCGGTGAGGTCATTCTGAAAATTGGCGTGGGTCAGCCGCGAGGCCATGTATTCGTACAATGCCTTGAGATTGGCGGCGACATCGCCGCCATCGTCCATATTCAGGCTGGCGCTCAGGCCATCAAGGATGATCTCGATGGCACGGGTCAGGGCGTTGGTCTTGTCCTGGAAGTTTTTGGCGGCAAGAGACAGTTCGGCCCGGTCGAGGGCGGAAAGGGCTCCTTCGAACAGGAGTATTACCAAGCGATGCGGATCCGAACCGCGAATATCGGTTTCGTAGCCGACATTTTGGTAAGACTGGATGGGATTGGGGGCAAAACCCATGACGTTGTTCCTGGATTCGGACTGACTAATTGTTGTTCAGCGAAGCAAGCTGCTGAGAGAGATACGTGCCGGTAGTCTGCAGGCTGCTGACTAGCGTGTCCAGTGCAGTAAATTGCGCACGATAGCGCTTTTCGATGGAATCGAGTCGAAACTGCAACCGCTCCTTATCGGCGGCCAGCAGGCTGACGGAACGGTTGAGGCCATCGACCCGGCTGGCGATCAGGCCCTTCGTGCCGATAACCCGTTCGATGGCATCGGCGAATGTGTTGCCGAAAGCCTCGAGGGTCTTCTGTACATCACTGAAGGAAGAATTGATGGCCGCCGTCAGCTTGGTGCTGTCCACCGACATCTGTCCGTCCTTCTGCACTGAAATGCCCAACGATGAAAGGGTTTCGAACGGCGTTCCGTCCAGTGCGTCAGGTGTGCCAGTCCGCGCCTGATTGAGAATCTGCATCACGGTGCGTACCGTCGATTCTGCATTCAGGGGTTTGCCGGTCTTGGTCGTCGCATCGTAGGCAGAGTCGCTCTTGATGCGATTGATGGCATCGTTGTAGGCTTTGACGAAGGCATTGACCGTTTCGCTGGCCTTGCTGGTGTCACGGGCAACGGTCAGTTCGCTGGTGCCGACCTTGGTCAGGGTCAGGGTCAGGCCGTTGACCGCCGTGGACAAGGTGTTGGTGCTGGAGGTGACCAGCACGCCGTCGATCCGGGCCTGGGCGTTCTGGGCGTTGGTGCTGAATGGGTTGGCGAGATCGAAACTGGCCAACGACTGCACGTTGGCATCGGCCGAATCGACGGTCATGGTGAACGCACCGGCCGTCCCGGCGGTAGTGCTGGTCAGCACCAATCGGTCTCCGCTGTCCCCGGAGATGACCGAGGCGGTGACGCCGATGTTTGCAGTATTGATGGCCGCCCGGACATCGACCAGACTATTGCTGCCAGTCAGTTCGACATCCTTGTCGACGCCGTTGATGGTGAAGGTTAGTGTGCCCGCACCAAAAGTGGTATTGCTCGCATAGGCGGTATTGGAATAGCGTTTTTGCGCTGTGGCTAGATTGATCACTTCCACCGAGTACGTCCCGGCGCTGGCGAAGAAGCTAGCCTGCGCCGAGGCGATGGTGGTATCGCTGGCCGTCGCCGAAAAAGCCGCCACCTTGTTTGGGTCGGCCAGTGCCCTGGCCGTAGTCTGCAGTGTCGACAGGGCAGATTTTAACTGGCCGTAGGATGACAGTTTGGCATTGAACGCCGATGTCCTGGAGTTCATTGCCGTCAGCGGCAGTTGCTCAAGCGACATCAGCTTGCTGACGATCGAGTTGGCATCGAGTCCAGTGCCGATACCGAGCGAGGAGATGGTTCCGGCCATGATCTACCTCCGGTAGATTGGGATGTTGCAATAAACTATATTTTATCTCGCACGAACAGGCCTTGCAGCTTGTCGAGGGCGCGAGCGATGGCGACTACCTCTTCCGAGGGAATCTGACGGATTACATCCTGCGAGTTACGGTCGATCACTTTGACCATGAATCCAGCATTTTCGTCGATCGAGAAAGTAATGTCGCGGGTGGTCTGGGCAACGAATTTCTGGATGTTGTCGACCGCGTCGCGGACCTGCTTTTCGGATTCTTCGCGATTGGCTGAACGTGTTTCGGGGCTGCCTTCCAGTTTCACGGGCAACTCGGCTGGCGGGTTGCCGGTCCTTAATTCCGACTGGCCTGCCCCTTTGCCAGCGGGCTGGACTACAGGTAGCGGCTGGGCATTTGCCGTAATGGACTGAATACTCATTTTTTTCCTCCTTACGTGCAAATGTGCGGGGGCCGCAAAGCCTCCGCACATTCAGACTACTTACTGGGCGAACCGTTCAGCTTAGCCGCGGAGGAGCGTCAGCACGTTTTGCGGAATCGCGTTGGCCTGGGCCACCATCGCCGTACCGGACTGTTGCAGGATCTGGGCACGGGTCAGGTTGGCGGTTTCGGCGGCGAAGTCGGCGTCCATGATGCGGCTACGGGCGGCGTACTGGTTTTCACGCGAGGTTTCCAATTGCTGGATGCGGAACTGCAGGGCACCCATTACGCCGCCGACGTTGGCGCGTTGCGACGAGACCGTGTTGATGGCGCTATCGATGGCGGTCAGCGCGGTCGAGGCGGCACCGGAGGTGCTGACGTTGCCGGTCGGTGAGGTCACGCTGGTAAAAGTGGCGCTGAGTGTCTGCGATGCCGTGGTGCCGACCTGGAAGCTGAAGGAACTGAAAACGGAGCGGTTGTTCAGGGTGGCTGCACCTTGCAGGTCGGTGATCTGAGTCTGCAACTGCGAGAATTCCTGATTCAGGTAGCCGCGTTCGGTGTCGCCGATGGTGCCGTTCAGGGATTGAACGGCCAGTTCGCGCATCCGTTGCAGAATTTCAGCGACGGTACCGAGGGCGCCGTCAGCCGTTTGGCCGACCGAGATACCGTCCGAGGCGTTGCGGATTGCCACGGTCAGGCCGCGGGCATCAGCTTCCATCCGCGAGGCGACGGCCAGGCCGGCTGCATCGTCGCGGGCCGAGTTGATACGCAGACCAGAGGACAGACGCTCAATGGCGGTGCTCAGGCCTTGCGAGTTCTTGTTCAGATTCTTCTGAGCGTTCAGAGAATATGTGTTGGTGAAGATTACTTGTGCCATTTTGAACTCCTTCGCAAAAGGTTGATTTTCCTGGGCAGCGAGTTTTGTTTCGTCTTACTCCTGCCCTTGAGTTCATTAACGAACTGCTGCCATAAAACTTTAGGAAAATTTTCAGTCGGGTAAATGGGCTCGCACCCAGTCTGCCGGATGGTCCTCTAGGATGAAGTTCCTGCCGACCCAGTCCTTCATGGCCAGTCCTTCACGGGTGGTTGCCTCGGGGTCGTGAATGCGTTCGCGCACGGCCTCGATCCAGGCGGATGGATCGTTCGGAACGCGGTAGGCCGGGGAGTTGCGGTAGGGATCGATATCCGTACAGACGACGGGCAGGCCTAGTGCGCCATACTCAAGCAAGCGGAGATTGCTCTTGCCGCGATTGAATGGGTGATCCTCAAGCGGCGCAACGGCAAGATCGAGATTGAGAGCGGCGAGCTTTGCCGGATAGGCGTTGAGCGGTACCAAGGGGTGATACTCGTGCACCAGGTGACGGATTTCTTCCGGACACATGCCAAAGAATACCCAGTCGGCGTCGTCGCGGGTGGCCTCGATGACCGGCTTCAGCAGTTCCAGATCGGCCTGGTGTCCCGAACCGCCGGCCCAGCCAATACGTGGGCGGGGACCGGTGCGCTGATTGGTCTCCAGGGTCAGCCAGGTGCCGCGCTGGAGACGGTTGGGAACGATGCGGATGTCGTCGATGAAGTGACAATAGACTTCTGCCAGGTAGTCTGTACTGACTACCAGGCGATCGCAGTCGCGCAGGGCAATCTTGAATCGGCTCCGGGCATCGGCGGGAACGAGGTGGCGGAAATGGCTTTTCAGCGGCATGTCCGTCATCAGGTCATCGCAAGCGTAAACAATGAAGGCCTCGGGTGAGAAGCGCCGGTACTGATGCAGCTCAGCCAGGCGAATGTCGGTGAGGAAATTCTGGACGATGTAACTGTCCGCACCGAGACGCGCAATCTCGATCGGATTCATCGCCTGGTCGATAGGGAAAGACTCGCATCCCTGGATCAGGCCGGCCGCCCGTGCGGCACGCATCGGCATGCTGACCCGGTAGCTGCCCTGGCCATTGGCCAGGGTGCGGGCGAACAGTTTCGGCAGTTTGGTCGGCATGTAGCGCCAGCTTGGCAAGTAATCAATCTCCGGCAGATGGGCGGCCGAGGCGAGGCTGATGTTGGGGCTGCGCAGGTCGTCGCTGACCATCGCCTTTCGCCAGCGTCGCTGTAGCACCTTCAGCGAGCCATCGTCGGCCAGCTGCCGGGCGGCCTCGCGGCTCGGGTCTGGTGGCAGGGATTGGTTGAGTTCCTGATAGCTGACGACCGTTACGGCCGGCGTGCAAACGATGGACAGGTCGCGCTGGCGCAGTTTCAGGCTGAGATCGATTTCGGCATGGAGGCCTGCCAGTTCCGCGGCATCAAAACCGCCGATTTCAAGGAAGTGCGACTTGCGCAGCATCAGGCAGGAGGCCGGGGCCGCCACCACCTGGCGCGTGGTTTGCAGGCCGTGCAGTTCACCGTCATCGGAAAATTTGAGCTGTCCCTTGTGCGGCGAGCCGATGATGCCGCCCAGGCCGAAGGTGTAGCCGACGTTCTCGATCAAGCCGCTATGCGGTTGTACAAGCCGGGGCATGACGGCGCCGACGCCGGGACGGAGGCAGTGCCCGAGCAATTGTTGCAGCCAGTTTTCCTGCAGGATCTGCGTCTCTTCCTTGAGTAGCAGCAGGATGTCGCCCGATGCCTCGCTGGCAGCGAGATTGATGGCGGCGGCAAACGGGCTGGTGCCGACGTCAATGATCTTGCACGGACGTTCGGCGCGGCTGGCCAGTTCCTGCAGCCAGGCGAGCAGTTCGTTGTCGGCATGGCCGAGGTCGAAGGCAATGACCAGTTCGAAGGCGGGGTAGTCGGTTTTGGCCAAAATGCTGTCGACGCAGGGCTTCAGGAACTCCAGAGCATTCAGGCTGCGGAGCAGGATGGAGATGCCGGGGAGTTCGTTCAGGTGGTAGACAACCCGCCAAGTGCGATCTGAGGTGGGCATGACGTCGCAATCTTCGTCGAGCCGGGTAAGGTGACGAGCCAGGGCCTCCATGCAGGCGAGCGGGTTGCTTTCGCTTTGCTCAGGTAGGCTGACGAGGACATCGGAAAGGTGCCGGATATGCTCGGGGGCGTTGCTTTCCAGGAGGCGCAGCAGGAGGTCGTACCACGCGCAGCCGGTATCACTGGCGACTCCACCGACCTGGCGCAGTATCTTCCGGTTGACGAACAACGTCCCGATCAGATCGGCCGAGCGTATGGAATCCGCATCAAGGTTGGTTTTGAACCTCGGCGAAGTCCGCGTGCCGTCAGGCGCAACCAGATCGTCGTCGGTATAGAAGGCGACGGCATCGGGGGCGCTTTCCCGTTCGATGGCGACACGCCACAGGCACAGCGGGTCGAGGCGGGTGCCGACAGGTACTTCGATAACGTAGTCGCAGCCTTGGCTGAGAATCAGGAAGTCGAGTGCTGACTTTGCCTGGTCGGGATTGGCGAGCACCTGCCAGCCGAGATTGGGGATGTTCTCCATGCCGTCGGGGGCGTCCAGCGTGCTGACGATATCCGCTCGCCAGTTGCCGTAGAACTGCATGTTCAGGCTCTCCAGCGTATCGGCAAGCAATGCTTCGTCGCCCGGTCGCAGGCGCAGGATGACCTGGAAACTTGGCGGATCCGACCCGAGCTGGCGGATGCCGGCCTCGATGAGCTGGATATCTTCGGCAATGAATTCACGCAGTTGGAGCCAGGCGCGGTAGTAGTCATCCATCCCCACCTGGCGCGAGGCTTCCTTGGGAATCCTCGCCTCGCCGGTCAGGGTGTCCATGCTCAGGCCCAGGCGCTGAGCCTGTTCCCGGAAGTAGACCCAGGTGCCAGCCACCCAGTTGCGAAAGCCGGGGCGCCGCTGGTTTTGACCTGGGTGCAGGCGGAAGCAGGCGATTGGTTCGGCGACGTAGGCCAGTTCGCCGCGCGACAGCATGTGTAGGGCCAGGCCGATGTCGCCGATGCCGACGAAACGTCGCCCGAAGAGCGACATGACGTCGGGTTCTGGAATCGCCAGCAGGTCCTTGCGCCGGAAAAGCATGACGGTTGGTTCGCCGAGATTATTGAAGCCGCTTTCGGCGATCTGGGCGATGACGGCAGCGCCCGGCAGGCGGGTTGACTGACCGGTGAGAGGCGGGCCAACGATTGCCTCATCGAGAAGCTGACCTTGTTCATCGATCGGCAGGCGTCGGCCAGAGGCCATACGGGCATCCGGTGTCTGCTGCAAGGCGGCTAGCAACTTTTCAAGACAATCGTCGAGGAGCAGGTCGTCATCGTAGAGCGGTTTGACGAACTCGCCCGTGGCCATATGAATGGCGTTGGTCAGGTTGCGTGCCTCACCGAGCGGCTTGGGGTTTCGCGCGTACACAATGCGCGGGTGGCGGGTGGCATATTCGCCGACGATGCGCTCGACATCCGGAGTGCTGCTGTCGTCGGAAATGACGATTTCCAGATTTTGGTGCGTTTGTGCCAGGGCGCTGTCCAGGCAAGCGCCGAGAAAATCCGGGCGATATGCCGGAATGACGATGGAAACCAGTGGCTGTTCGCTGATCTCGTCGATTCGCTTGCGCAGTTCCAGCGCTAATGCGTTCGCAGGTTCGGAGGGCAGGCCCGACTCCTGGAAGAAATCGCTGACCCCTGTGGGGCTGTGCCGGGCCGGCTCCAGTCCGGCAAACTCGCCCAGCCGTGCGAGTTCGACCTCGTCGCAGATCCAGGTGCGTCCCCAGCGACGCATGAAAGTATTCAGGTACTCGCCGCGGTTGTTGATCCATTTGGTGGTATTGGCCTGCTGGCTAGCGGTCTGCCAGTCGCCACTGACATAACTATCGACCAGTGCCGCCAGGTCGACAGTGATGATGCGGATGACGCCTCCCGGTGACAGGATTCGCCGGCACTCGCGCAGGAATATCAGGAGTTCGGTCTGGGTCAGGCGTTCGACGAAGTTGTGACAAACGATTCCTTCGACCGAACGGTCCGGGAAGGGAATGCCTTTGCGCACCCAGGGGCCGGGTTCGTCTTTCTTTTCATCGTAGGCGGGCAGGAAGCTCTCCGGAATATTGCCGCCGATGCTGATGCTCAAAAAAATGCCCTGTTTGTCTGTCATGCCCTTGGCTTTCCATTGTCGTCTGTCAGGCACAGGCGGACCATTTCCCGCACGCGCTCGCTATTATGATTGTCGCGATGGCGGAAAAAGAACTTCTCGCAGAGTTCCTGTTCCGCCGCGATTTTCCCGCTGGGGGCGGCAAGCCGCTCGCCGATCGCCTCGATCACCGCGACGAATGTGTGACAAACCGGGCCCGGAAAAACCAGGGAGAGGTCGTAGAGTAGGCCGTCCTGGTGGCGCTGGTAGTGCTCGATGTCGTAGCCGAAGCAGATTGCCGGCTTGCCCAGATACAGAGTCTCGATATAGACGCTCGAGTAATCGGTGACCAGCAGGTCGCATTCGCGCGCGATAGCCGAGAATTCCGGAACGATAGCCTGGGAGAAATCAAAGACCAGTTCGTTGTCGATATATCGATCGAGATTGAAGTACTCGTCGCTGTTCTTGAAATAATGCGGGCGGTAGCCCAGAACGGCATTGTTGGCACGTAGTACCGCCTTCAGCTGGGCGATCTCGCTGTCGGAAAACTGATAGTAATAGGCGTCGGGGCTAACGTCGGTTTGCCGGTAGGTGGGTGCATAGAGGACCAGTCTGCGGTTGTGCCGGATTGTCCGGATGCGTTCGATCGAACTGCGGATATAACCGGGTAGCTGCGTTTCGTCGTTGAGCAGGAAGTCGTTTCGCGGCAGGCCGGTCAGCCAGATCTGCCGATAGTTGAGCGGAAAGAACATGGCTGCCATGGCATAGCTGTCGATGTCGGACGAGGCGATCAGCCCGGCGTAGTGCTTGCGTTCCTCGAAGCGGTATTTGACCCGGTCGGTATGTTTCAGCGTTTGCTCATTGGTCGCGTAGAGCAGACGCTTGAGCGGAATACCATGCCACAGGTTGACCACCAGCCGGTGCTTCATGTCCAGCTTCAGGATGCTGAATTGCCGGCCGCCCCAGCGTAGCGAAAAGTCCATGGAAATCGAGTGGGTGACGAACAATACCTGGCAGCGGGCCAGAAGCAGAAAACTGCGCCAACTGCCCAGGCGCACAGCTTCGTGCCGAACGCCGCCCTCGATCTGCAGGTCGGGTGTCGGGCCGCGATAGAAGATGATCTTGCGGATCGCCGGATCATTCTTGATGTGTTCGAACAGCGCCCGCTGGTTTTCGATGAAACGGCCGGTGTGCAGGTGGTGCGTGGCAAAGGCCCAGTGATCGGGGCGCTTCGGCAGGAGTGCATCGACCAGCCGCCACAGTGGATGGAGTACGGCAAAAAGCAGGCGGTTCAGCATGGGGGGAATTCAGCCTGCTCAGTCGAAGCGTTCGACTATTGAGGAGATCAGGTCAAGTGCCTGCTTGAGTTCGCGAACGTGCGAGCGGTCGAGAACTTTCAGGGTTTTTCGGATATGGGTGCTGGATACGCCCTCGGTTCGTGGCAGGTAGACCACTTCGCAATGAAGCTTCAGCTCGTCAAACCGACCTTCCCAGTCGCTGCCCATGCCGAACACCGCGATATTGTGGCGCTGGATGTCGCCGACCTTCTGCTCCCAGTTCTCTTCGGGTATGGCCAGGTCGACGCAGCGTAGTGCGCCAACGATTTCTATCCGGTCGGAGAAGGGAACGACTGTCTTCTTTCCCTTGATCTCGTTGAATTCGTCCGTGGAGACGCCAACGATCAGGCGGTCACCCAGGGCGCGCAGTCGTTGTAGCAGGCTCAGGTGGCCGATGTGGAAAAGATCGAAGGTGCCATAGGTGAGTACTGTCTTTTGCATCGGGATCAGGCCTCGGCAGGGGTCGCTAGGAGCACGGCCTCCCAGCCATTCAGCAATTGCACCCATTTGAAGGCGAACTTGTATTCCACCCCGGTGGCGGCAATGAGTTTCGGTATTTCGAACACGTCGTCCCACAGGTGGTAGACGCAAATTGCCAAGCGTGGCCTGAACCGCTTGATGGTCTTCAACGCGCCTTGCAGTGCCAGCCGCTCCGCGCCTTCGATATCCATCTTTATCAGGTTCACCTTGCTGATCGCCTGCGAGTCGACATAGTCGTCGATGGTAATTACCTCGATCGCCTCTCCCGAGGAGTCGCCAAAGATCGACGTGGCTCCTTGCAGCGCGTGCGCCTTGACGTAGGCGTGGGTGCCGGAGGTCGCTCCGAGGGCGACTCTGTTGATGATCACATTGCTCTTTATGTTATTTAGCTCGAGATTGAATTTGAAGAGGGAAATGTTTTCGTCCAGGACTTCGAATGCATGAATGGTGCAGTCGCCATCGGTTACCCGATCGAACAGAATCGGCGTATCGCCAACGAACGCCCCGGCGTCGATGATGACGTCGCCCGGATGGACCCTGAACTGGCCGTGCTGGTATTGGTCGTAATAGAAGTCGTGAATGCCCAGCATCCAGTTATAGGTTGCCAGCTTGGCTTTGTAGCCCTGAATTCCCAGATCCATCAGCTTGTAAGTCTTGTCGTTCAGCACAATCTCCGGGCATTGTTCCGACTTCACCCGATAGATCACGGCCATGTACTCGGTCAATTCGGTTTGGCTGACCGAATCAATATTTGCCCATCGCTTGACGAACCACATCAGGAACCTGTGGCGGTCGTCCGGTTCGAGTTTTTCGTACAGGGAAGACGAAATCTCCGGCAATAGTGCTGAAAACTTGTCGATCAGCAGCTGGTAGCGCCCTTGGTTATCCGGGGTGAACTGGGCGGCAAATGACTGCAGGTCGTATGCGAGCAAGGGCAGTTTACTGTGGGGCATCGTATTTCCACTGCATGTTCATGGCGCTCTCGATTCGAAGTGTTCTGTAGTTGCTCAGGCAAGTTTTAGCAAGATCCCGTGGCCATTCAGATTGTGGATGAATACTCGGTCTTCACCGGAAGCCAACTCGTTGCACAGGGTGGTGACGCCGCCGCAGTATTGAAAACCGTAGTCATCGAATACAACTGCACCGCCAGGAGTCAAACGGGGCCAGATATATTCAAAGCAATCCTTGGCGGATTGATAGGTGTCTACATCGATGTGGGCAAAGCAGAACTTTGTCCCCTGGGGCAGAAGGTGGGCAGAGTCGTCGGGAAATATCCCTTCCAGAATAGTCGCATCGGGGGCACCTACCATTTGAAGTGCGCCCTTCAGGATATCGATATGGGTATTTGCATGTTCGCCACCTCGATAGTGGCGATCACGCGTTGACGATTTCACGACGCCGGAAAAGGTGTCGCACAGGAAAAGCTTTTTGCCAGGAGAGTGGAGGTCTCGGCATTTGGCTAGCAATGCCGATGTTCCGCCTCGCCAGACACCGATTTCGATGATCTCACCGTCACGGGCTACGCACTGCCGTAGCAAGGACCAGAGTTCGAAACAGCGATAGATGTCTACCAACGTCAGGCCTTGAATGATTGAAAACGCTTCAAGAAACGGAGCGTCGGTGCGCCAGGGAGAATAGTTTGCTTTCGGGACAACGGGCGCATAGGCATGGCGTTCTGGCGAATCGGAGTAGGTTACGGGGGGGAGTTCGCTCCAAGCCATCGTCCACACGGTCTGCATTGGTTGTGCCTTTCTGGGTTCGTTATTTGTTGATGCGCTTGGCGTTAGCTGTACAGGAATCTGCTCCGGCGCCATTTTTTGCTGGTTGTAGAGCGACAGGGATCGTTCGGTGATGGGCAACATGCGATCGATGTCGATCAGGGCCACCATGCCTCGCCAGAAATAGATGATCTGCGAGGGGTCGAAGCCGTATTCCGCGATCAGATTGTCAAAGGATGAAGTGTCATGTGCGAAGGTGCTGACGATCACGGGATACGTGTGATATTTGGACAGGTTGTCCACCGAATCAACGGGGACGCCATACATCGTCTGCCCGACCTTTCCCCCGTAGAGGTCGATGATCGCGACGACATCCTCGCTGGTCATCTTGCGCATCAGCAGACCGCAGCCCGATCCGGCGCCGTAGATGACATATTTGTTTCGTCCGATAGCAGCTCCGGCGTTTCCCTGTATGGCGTTAATGTCTTGAAGCGCTTCGTAAATATCGTACAGGTCGTGAAGCCCCAGGCGCTCAACAAGGCTTGCTGATGTGCGCCCGCCGTCGAACAGCCAGAACACGCGTTGGACGATCAGTTTTCTGAATTCATCCGTAAAAGTGCCTTGGGTAATTTTGTCCAGTTCGCAATAGGAGCGAATCATCGCCACTTCGTGCGCGGCCTTCTTTGCGGCGTCGACGATAATGCTCCGTGACCACGAGTGCGTTGTGTTGACGCGATATATCGACATCGGTCGCGCGCTATATACCGCTCCGCCCCGGATCGAGCCAAAAAACTGCAGATAAAGGTCACCGATTGTTAAATAGCCGCGCCCTCTGATGAAGCTGAAGAAATCCTGGAATGCCCTTTGCCGTATCACGCATGAGGCGGTCGGTAATGGGCCATTTCTCCGATGGAGCACTTCGATAAACGAGACAATCCGGTCTGTCTCGGCGTAGTGCCCAATGCGTGTTTGCGGGAGGCCTGGTGCCGAGTAGTCGATTTTCGTGGCCTGATGAAAGGCCAGGTCGACATCCGGATGTGCTGTCAGCGCATCGATCTGGATCTGCAGCTTCGCAGGGTCGGTCCAGCAGTCATCCCCCTCGCAGATGGCGATGAATGCGGCGTTGCAGCGTGGATAGTTGAACTCGACGGAGGGGTATATGCCTTGGGAATACTTGTTTTCGGTTTGGTAGATCGGTTTGACAATGTTCGGATATCGGCCGTGGTATTCCTTGATGATCGCCTGGCTATCGTCGGATGAGGCGTCGTCATGGACCAATATCTCGAAGCCGAAATTCGTCACCTGGTTGAGGATGCCGTCAAAGGCCTGTCGCAGATACTTTGCATGGTTATAGGTAAGCATACTGACGCTGACCAGGCAGCCTTTGGCTTTATCCCAGCGGGCAGTGATTACCGCTTCCGAGGGCGGTTCTGCCGGAAATAATTCTGCCGAATCCGTGGCGATATGCTGATTTGCGAGCATCCTGTTGTCCGATCAAATCGTGTCGTATTGCATTGTTATCTGTGGTATTAGGCAAAGGCAAAGCGTGATTATCTTTGCCAGGGCGAGCTTATTCGCCGTATACGGCCCAACAGGAATAGGGGCTCAGTGAATTGCGCCGGAGCCTGAGGTTGTTCAAACCGAGGATTTCGTCCAGTGCCCGTGTTTCTCCGGGGAAGAACGGGCAGTTCAGTTCGTCGAATGCCAGTACCGAGCCTTTCGTCAGACGCGGAATGATTTTTTCCAGCACTTTTTTGGTTGGCTCATAAAGATCCATGTCGAAAATCGCCATGGAAATGATGGCGTGCGGATTATCGTCCAGCCATTTTTCGATGGTTACCGACGCGTCGCCCTTGACCAACGCATGTTTTTTGATATGAGGCTGTGGTGCGAAAGATTCCATTAGCTCAAGGAGTCTGGACAAGGTTTCCTCATAGTTCTCCAGTGTTGCCAAATCTCCGGGGCGGTAGTTGGTGTTGCCATCCTTCTTGTGGACGGAGGCAAATCCTTCGAAGGTATCGAAGCCGTAAATCACCCTGCTTTGATTGAAGGGTTCATAGATGCTGCGCAGATTGATCAACTGGCTTAGCGTTGCACCCCATTGGACACCAAATTCGCAGACGACACCCGGTACTTCGACGATCTTCTGGTATAGGTTGTTCAAATAGAGAAGTCGTGACAGGGAACTGGCGTTCAGCGATACCAGATTGTGGCGGTTCCATACTTCATCGCCAAACTGCGGAAGCAGGAACTCGGTAAGTTCCAGAAGTTCCTTCAGGGCCGACTTGGTTGCTTCAGTTTTGAGTGAAACGACATGTTTCCGGGCAGTTGTTTTAGGGGTGCTGCCTTTGACCTGCTTGCGATTTGTGCTCATTGTTTTCCTCAGTCAGTAAGGGGGTATTTTTCATCGAAGCAATGCTTCAATCATATCTGGTGCAAATGTTGGAATCCCTCTCCTGTTGGCGACGTCCTGTCGCTCCGAAAACGAGTCATCAATAAAAATAGATGATTCATTTTCGATGAAGTCGGATTTATTTTCCCCATTCCTGAGGTGTATCTTCCTATCGAACAATTCTGACAATCGATACCTCTTTAACGTGGTATCCGGATCGTGAGCGTGGCGTGTTAGCAGGGTTATTTCCTTGCCCTCGCCTATGGCTTGATAGATAAAGGAAATCAACTGCGTATTTGGTCTTCCCCGGACGAGCAGACAGTCGTCGAGATCCACGAAGACATGCTGGTAGTCGATGTCAATTTTGTAGCGGTTCTGCAATGCGCGGTCGAGTTCGATGCGATAGGTGTTCGGGACGACCGAGATGTCTTTTTCAAAGGCGTCAAATACGCTGAGCAGTGCGAAATTAACGCCCATGCATCGGAATAGCCCCGATGAGCCACCCAGGCGGGCGGCGACTTCCAGCAGCTTTGGTCGACCGCCAGCATCTTCCTTGGCCTGGAAGAACCACGCGCCACGAGGCTTTAGTACCTTGTTGATGAGTTGCGCCCATTGGGCAAACTCAGCCGAGAACGCGTTACTGGGCTTGGTATTGACGCTAATCCCGTTGCTGATCCGGTTTCTGCCTCTTGCTGCCTGGAATCGCAGGCTTCCATGGCGATCGGAGAAGCAGTCGATGGTCCATTCGCTGCCGGGAAGATACTCAAGCAGGAGCATCTCGCTGCTCGGGGTACGTTCCAGAAAGACTAGAGCAGCCTCTTCTGATGCGACCAGTTGAGTGTTGCGATACGGGGTGGGCAGATAGTCACGAAGTAGCGCGTAGGTCGCTTTTTTTGATGCGCAGATTGCGGTTGTCCAGGCGGAGCTGCCAATGATCAGGCACTGGAGGTCATCGGCGATGTTGTGAAGGGTTTCCGCAACAGCATCCATGGTCGGATAAATCGCATCGATGCGATACTCGAGTACGACTTCGGCGATTCTCCGGAGGAAATCCTCATCTTGATGAAAGGGGATGTCTGGGATGTATTCTTCGTAGACGAAGCGACCGTGGTCATCCACGCTGGAGGCACCGATTAGTTCAAAATGCGTTGAAAAGCGCATCGACCGGTGGATTTCCAGTCCGATTTCTGATCCGCAGGGAAAGACGAGGATGCGCCGGTTCATTTCAGGGCATCCACCAGCGTATCCACAATGCGTAGTACTTGGCTATCCTCAAGTCCCGGGTAAATCGGCAGGCAGATAACCTGCTGTGAAACTTTCCGAGCGACTGGCAGGTTTTCTCGCTTGGCAGAAGTCAGGCGCCGATACATCGGCATGTCGCTGATCAGTGGGTAGAAATAGCGGCGGCCGTGGATGCCGGCTTTTTTCATGGCGTAGTAAATCGCATCTCGGTCGTGGGCTGCATCGTCAGTAATGAGAATTGGCATATAGCTGGAGTTGGTCTCCGTCTGTTCCGGCTTGGGCAGTAGGGCAACGCCCCTTAGGCCAGATAGCGCCTTGCGGTAGAGGGCTTCGATTTCCTTGCGGCGCTGCAGTGCACCATCGATGTATTTGAGTTGCAGGAGGCCGAAGGCTGCATTGATTTCGCTCATTTTCCCGTTGATGCCTGGAGCCATGACCGTCACCTCGTTGGAGAAACCAAAATTCTTCAGGAAGTCGATGCGTTCCTTCGTTTTGGCGTCGGGACAGACAATTGCCCCCCCCTCGAAAGTATTGAATGTCTTTGTTGCATGGAAGCTGAGGACAGAAAGGTCTCCGTGGCGGAGGACGCTCAGGCCTTTCTGGCGAACGCCGAAGGCATGTGCAGCGTCGTAGATAACCTTCAGGCCGTAGATGTCGGCAATCTGCTGGATTCTGTCCACGTCACAAGGGTTGCCATAGCAATGTACGGGGACAATAGCTGTTGTCTTGGGCGTAATCGCATCTTCGATGCGCGCTGGATCTAGATTGCAGGTCCGGGGATCGATGTCGACGAAGACCGGTTTGATGTTGTTCCACAGCAGGGAGTGTGCGGTCGCCACAAACGAGTAGGGCGTGGTAATGACCTCATCGCGGATACGCAGCGCTTGCAATGCCGTAACCAGCGCAAGTGTCCCGTTGGTGAAGAGCGCCAGATGCTCAACGCCGAGATAGTCGCATAGTGCTTGTTCCAGCTGATTGTGAAAGGGGCCGTTGTTGGTCAGTACCTTGTTTTCCCATATCTGTTGAAGGTAGGGAGTGAACTCATCGAGTGGTGGCAGGAAAGGCTGAGTGACAAAGATGGGTTTGCTGGCCATTTCAGGCTACCTCCACACGATTTTTGCCAAATTGTTTGGCGCGGTACATGGCTTGATCGGCCCTGCTGATAGCAGAGGCTTGATTGTCTTCCGGGTGCATCTGGGTGACGCCGGCGCTAAAAGTGATCAATACCCGATCGTTGTCGTGCAAGAAGAATTTTTTCGTCAGTTCACGCTGAAGGCGAGTCAGCACGGCCTGTGCATCTTCGAGCAGTGTCTCGGGCAGCAGAATGACGAACTCTTCGCCACCGTACCTTGCAACAGTATCCTGTGGCCGCAAGGTTTCCCGGGTGACAGTGGCAAGGTGCAGCAAGGCTCGGTCGCCTGCGTCATGCCCCATCGCATCGTTAAGTTTCTTGAAGTTGTCGATGTCGAGCAGGGCAACGCAGAGTGAGGTGTCGTGCCGTAGGGCGCGGCCGATTTCCTTGCTGAAGATATCTTCCAGGCCGCGCCGATTCAATACACCTGTCAGTTGATCGTGGCGGACCAGTTCACTCGTGGTTTCCAGCTCGTGTTCCAGTTCACGAATGCGCGCTTCCGACGCCTGAACCTTTTGCTGCGTCGAGCGTAATTCGTCGCGCGAGCGTTGGGCATTGAGCTGGATGGTTCGCGTCTCGCGCATGACGTCTCCGAGAACGTTCTCAAGCTCGGTGATGTTGTTGGCAGCACTGATTTTTTCGGCACAGACCTCAATCTTGTCGTGGTAGCCGGAAGTGGCCTCGGCAAAGTCGGCAAGATGGTCGATGAAGCCGGTCAGCATTTGCTTGATTGCCTGCTTGGCATCGAACAGGCTGGCCTTCAGCTGGCTCTGCTTGAACAGCACTTCCTTCAGGCGTCGTTCGGCATCGTCGATGGCCCTTTGTGACAACGGCTTGCCGATGATCTCGCGCACCACTTCGACCTGGCCGTGCAGCCAGCGATCTTCAAGGACCAGTTCGGTTACGTTGTCCACGAGCAGGCGCAGCAGGCTGAGCAGGCTGTTGCGCAAGTCTGCCTGGTCTTCGGCAAGTAATTCCAGCTTGAAGGCAAAGCGCTTCAGGCGCGTGAGGAATTCCTGCATCTGGTCAACGCTTGTGGCAGTCCGGATGTCCTTGGCCAGTGCCTTGGCATCGCTGGACAACTGCGGGCTTTCCATCAACTGGGTGGCGATTGCCGTTTCCAGTGTAAAGGCGAACAACTGGCGCAGTTCGGGAAGCAGATCTTCCGGTTTGGAGGCGAGGGCGTTGGCCGGCGCCACTTTGACAGTTGGCGTTTGTGCCGTATTGGTCGCCTCTCCTTCGCGGCCCTCGCCCCAAGAGTGCAGCAGATTCTGCAGGCGATTGAACAAGGTCTCCGGATTGGTGGCGCTACTGGTCAGGACATGCTCGAGCGATTCGCGCTTGCGGGCCGAAGTCAGCCCGATATGCCGTGCATCCCACTGGTGCAGTAGATCGGCGATCAGGTCAGACCAAGCGAGCTTCTGCGTTTCTGCCAACACGCCAACGTAATCCGTCAGGTGGCTTCTGAATGCATCCCAGTTGGCCGTCTTTACCGCTTCCTCCAAATGCCTCGCCAAGCGTAGCTGATCCGGTGTGGCCTTGGGCAGTGCAGCCGCTAGTGCTCGCAACTGCTTTTCCGGGAAGGGCTCCGCCATGACCTTGGCGCCGCTGATCTCTTGGTACAGGGTCAGGTAATTGTCCGGCGTTGGCGGCACCCGGCGAGCCGCCAGCAAGCGCAGTGTCTCGCGGGCGATCTCGAACGGATTGGCGAGTTTCGTCATGTCGTAATTGGATCGATCAAGCTATAATCGCGCCCCTGGCCGGGCCCCCGTAGCATGAAGGTCGTGCAGTTGATTTGTAATCATCAGGTAGCGGTTCGATTCCGTTCGGGGGCACCAGTAAAATCAAACAGTTAGGCCATTCTTCGGAATGGCTTTTTTGTTTTTCATTCTCCATTGCTCCTTGGTTGCTCCGGTGGCGATCAACGCTTTTCTGGCCGCCCGTTAATCAATTCCCCATGATAACTTGGGGTGGAGTAGGGCAGGAAGTATTTGCAAGCGACTCCTACGCAGGGAACTGCCCACGCATTCCCACTATCTGCGAGCCCAGTTTTGTGAGCCGGCGGTGTATGTCTTGAGATGATCATGGTGCGTGATCCCAAGCAAGATCCTGTGGATTTTAGATTTTTTCAATCACATATCACCTCATCGAGAAGGTGATCGTCTGCCCTAAAACATGGCAAATCGGCCAAATCAAAGCATTTAGCCTTGCGGTACCTCACCCCTAATCACGTTCAAATCAGCGAATACCAGAGATGGTGTTCGCTGATTTCGTTCGTCCTTTCCATCTACAGGAGTCAGACAATGAACATTCAATGCCCAAACTGTCACTCTGCGCGTATCACAACCCGAAATCGTGCCAAAAAGGCTGGTGGCGTTATCGGCACACTCGGTGGTGCAGCGAGCGGTGCTGTCGGCGCACTTTCTGGCAGTGAAATTGGCATGACCGTTGGCGTAGTTGCTGGTCCGCCCGGCATGATCGTCGGCAGCTTCCTTGGTGCTGTTATCGGTGCAATGCTGGGCGGCACGACCGGTGCTCTGGCCGGTGCCAAATTAGGCGAGGTCGTTGATGAGCGGATTCTCGACAACTATCTCTGCCTGGCATGCCGCTATACCTTCAGCAGCCTACCGGCTGATGCCTAAGTTCAGTAACCCGCAATATCGCCAGCAAGGCCTTTCCGCCTGATTGGCAAACGACTGTCTCGTCCCGAGCAGTCTTGATTCTTCGCTTCCCGTAGTTTCTCCATCTCCACTCGTACTGACTCTTGCTGTTTGTTCTCAGCAGATTTGTCACGCCCAAAATTTCTTGAAAGGAAATCCCATGGCACACCTCGTTTCCCAAATGGCCTATGTAGGCGCCGAACCCTGGCATGGTCTCGGCAATCATCTCCCCGCAAAACAATCCATCGAAGTCTGGGCCAGGGAAGCCGGCATGGACTGGCAGATCAAGGAAAGTCCAGTCCGCTTCATGGCTGACAGCATCGGCAGTCTGGGCAGCATTCATTCCTTCGAAGATCAGAAAGTGCTCTATCGGTCTGACACCAAGGAAGCGCTGTCGGTCGTTTCTCAGCGGTATCAAGTAGTGCAGCCCCGCGAGGTGCTGGAGTTCTACCGTGATCTCACCGACGTTTCCGGCTACGAGCTGGAAACGGCCGGTGTACTTAAAGGGGGCAAGAAATTCTGGGCCTTGGCCAAGACCGGTCAATCGACAGCGCTCAAGGGCAACGATCAAGTCAATGGCTATTTGTTGTTGGCCACCTCTTGTGACGGTAGTTTGGCAACCACTGCTACCCCGACCACCATCCGCGTCGTCTGCAACAACACCCTGACCATTGCGGTCAACGGTGCTACACAAGCGATCAAGGTGCCACACAGCACTCGTTTCGATCCGCAAGCGGTTAAGCAACAGTTGGGTATTGCCGTCGCGCAGTGGGATGCTTTTATGTACCGCATGCGCACCTTGGCCGAACGCAAGGTGAAGTCGCATGAAGCCATGAACTACTTCCTCCGAGTGCTCTGCGATGTCCAGCCCGGTACCATCGATCCGGCAGGTCTCGCCAACGAACGCGCCTTGAAACGCGTCCAGGCGCTCTACGGCGGGCAAGGTCGAGGTGCTGAGCTCGATGCCGCCAAGGGAACTGCCTGGGGGTTGCTCAACGCCGTGACGGAATACGTTGACCATGAACGTCGTGCTCGCAGCACGGAATATCGCATTGACTCAGCATGGTTTGGCCAAGGCGCAGTGCTCAAACAGCGAGCACTCGATACGGCCCTGCAACTCGTCGCCTGACATACCGAACCTCGTTTTTCTTCGCCCTGATGAATGCCCAGTACAGCTTCGGCTGACTGGGCATTTTTCGTTCTGAAAGGTAGAACATGCAACCCGAAGCAAATTCCACTCTCCCGACCGCCAAACCGCGTCCGGCGCTCCGTCTGGTCAAGACAAAAGAACTCCCCCGAGACGATTGGCTGGCCGTTCGCAAGCAAGGTATCGGCAGCAGCGACGCTGCTACGTCGATTGGCCTTAATCCCTATCAGTCGCCACTCGAACTGTGGCTCATTAAAACTGGCCGTGATGGTGGATTGCCCAAGGCCGATCCGCACGATGAAGAGTCCCCAATGTATTGGGGAAA
Source organism: Betaproteobacteria bacterium HGW-Betaproteobacteria-12 (assembly GCA_002842345.1). GTDB lineage: Bacteria > Pseudomonadota > Gammaproteobacteria > Burkholderiales > Rhodocyclaceae > Azonexus. Next base: position 43,669 of record PHCU01000018.1, read on the forward strand.
TATCCTTGAGCCAATCGTCGCAGCCCACTACACCAAGCGCACCGGCAATCGGGTACGGCGCATCAACGCGGTCCTGCAGCATCCTGATCCGAGCCTGCCGTGGATGCTCGCCAATATTGATCGCGAAGTGACTGGCGCACCGGATGTCCAGATTCTCGAATGCAAAACCGCTGGCATCAATGGTGCGCGCCTCTGGAAGGAAGGCGTTCCTGAGTATGTGCAACTTCAAGTTCATCACCAGTTGGCAGTCACCGGCAAGCAGGCTGCAGATGTCGCGGTGCTATTGGGAGGACAACATCTGGAAATCCATCGGATCGAGCGTGACGAAACCCTGATCACTCGGCTGATCGAACTGGAGCGGCAGTTCTGGCACTACGTGGAAACCGATACGCCACCACCGGCCGACGGTTCCGATTCGGCCGATGCCGCATTGCGTTGCCTCTATCCAGAAGACAAAGGTCAAACCTTGGACTTCAAGGATGAACGCAATCTGTCAGCTTGTTTTGCCGATCTGATTGCCGTGCGTCAGTCGATTGCCGAACAGGAAAAGCTTGAAGCCCAGCTAAAGCAAACCCTGCAGCAAGCCATGGGCGATGCCAGTCGTGCCGACTTCGAAACCGGCAGCGTGACCTGGAAAAAGTCCAAGGACAGCGTGGTCATGGATATGACGCGTCTGCTCAAGGACCAACCCGATCTGCAGCAACGCTATGCCGCGACCAAAACCGGTAGCCGGCGCTTTCTCATCGTTTGAATTTCAACCCACACGTTGCTCATGCCGACCTTGGTCAGCGTGAGCAATTGGCAATTTTTACAGGAGCCACAAATCATGCTGAAGGGACTTGCTATCACTCCGCCCGTACTGGGCAGGATTTCAATCGGCAAGATCGTCGAAAAAGCCGGCAAGCGTCTACCGGAAAAAGATGATCAATTCACGATCACCTCCCAGGTGCAGAACAAAGACGGTTGGCTCGTCCATCCGCTTGATGAAGGGTTGCGCAAGGAGCAGGGCGGCAAAATACGGAGCATTCCGATCCGGCTACTGTTCAATGATCCGGATCTGAATTTTCGCGCTGAGTACAACCTATTCGACCGCAACACCGGGCGCCCTTTGTGCGTTGGAAATGGCTGTACGTGCAAACGGCAGAGCGAAGAGGGGATCAAGAGCCTGCCTTGTCCGTCACCGGATGGCTGTTCATTGGCAAAGGGCGGTGCATGCAAGCCCTATGGCCGCCTGAACGTAGCGCTGGCTGACGACGATCCGCTGGGCAGCTTTGTTTTCCGGACGACGGGGTTCAACAGTATCCGCACTTTGGCCGCCCGACTGCAGTACTTCCAGGCCATTTCCGGTGATCGGCTGTCCTGTCTGCCGCTGGAACTGCGGCTACGTGGCAAATCGACCCGGCAAAGCCATGGCACACCAATCTACTACGTCGATATCACCCCGAGAACGGGGATGGTGACTGAGGAGATGCTGGCGGTGGCTCAAAAGTTGGATGAGGCTAGGCGGGAAGCGGGGTTTGACCAATATGCCCTAGATGCGGCCGCCCGGCAGGGTCTGGGCAATGGAGTGTTCGAGGAGAGCGAGGAGGGCGACGCAACATTGATGGAAGAGTTTTACCCCGAGGAAATTGGGATGGGGCAACCTGAAGAGACTAGTGTTCCGGCGAATCTGTCTTTAGCAGACAAGCTGGCGGCTAAAGCGGCGACGTTGCTTGAAGGGAAATGACATGTTCCAGCCCTCTCCGATGGAAACCTTGGCCTCGTATGCGGTCGCGTTTGCCGCCGGCGCCCTCGCTGTAGTGATCGTTTCGGCCTACGGGAAATGGGTCCGGTCTCCGGGACGTTCGGCGCCGCCCATAAGCAGAGTCGGTTGATAAGCGGCATATTGCTTGAACATACAGGAAGGGGCTTTGGCCCCTTCCTGTTCTGACTCAGTATTTTTTTGGTGACTGAGTGCCGAGGCGCTGATCAGCGCGCGTTTTGACCGGGCTGAGCTGGCGATTGATTCATCCCATCCTGCGTGTGTCGGGCTGTATGGATATGACATTGGAAACTGGCGTCTATTGGATCAGAACTTGTAGGCGCTGCTGATCGTCCAGGCGTCGACCTTCTTGTGGCCGGCAACAACGGCAGGAAACTGATGCTTTGAACCGCTGCTCATTCCCAAGCATGAAACAGACATTTATAGATGCCATAGCGCTAACTATCCGCCAGTCGAGGCCATAATACGTACGATCTTTTTGGGATTTGTCTGGAATTCGTGGCTCAATGGCTTCTGCATAACTGCTTCCCGAATTTGAAGTGCAATTTCCTGATCTGTCGATCCTCCACGCAACATAGGCAATAGTTCGAGGCGGTGATTCTGACCAAGACATAGGTGCAACGTGCCGGTTACCGAAACCCTGACGCGGTTGCATGCTTCGCAAAAATGTTGAGACATAGGGGTAATAAAGCCAACCGAGAAGGACTGATCCGGTGTTGCAAGGTAACGAGCCGGGCCAGCACCAGCAACAATCTGATCGACCAGATGGAAGCGCTCTCTAAGTTCGCTTATTAAGGGCTGGAGGGACGACGAACCAAGTTGACGTGCAGCATCCCCCATTGGCATGTTCTCGATCAAGCGCAACACAAAGTTGCGTTCCATGCAGTATTTGATCATTGCATCCAGTTCGTCACCGTTGAATTCGGGCAACCAAACCATGTTTATCTTTATCAGGCGAAATCCACTCTTTCTTGCCACCTCGAGTCCTGCGAGGACATTGTGCAGAGCATCGCGCCGAGTCAACGTCAGAAAACGATGTGGCGACAACGTGTCGAGGCTAACATTCAGTCGCTGTACACCGGAAGTCTGAAGCTTAGGCGCAAATTCCTGCAATCGTGTGCCATTAGTGCTGAGTGATAGGTCGTACAGTCCAGGGAGCTGCCCTATACCGTGGACAAGATCGACGATTCTGGCCCTGACCAAGGGTTCACCGCCAGTGAGTCGCACTCTTGAGACACCAAGATCTATGAATATCCTGCATATCCGGACAATCTCATTGAAATTCATCCATTGATCGGAAATCTCAAAATCATCAAACTCCGGCGGCATGCAATAAGCGCATCGCAAGTCGCAACGATCAGTCACCGACAATCGGAGATAGTCTATCTGGCGACCACAACCATCAATTAACATCGAATCATGACTTTACCAAAATAGGCGAAAAATCTTACTCGCCATCGCCTAGAAATATGCAATAAGACTACTTTGCATAGTGTTGCCAACGGAAACGCTGGCAGCCTTTTGTCTGGAGTGGGCGGTTTGCCTTCCACCGTTGCAAGTTGGCTAGACATCGCCTTGTATGGCATACCGGTTAAGCAGATCGTCTCAGGCGTTGTCCCCATCGTGGGAGTGCGCCTTATTTGTGCCCTCCTTGAAACCCCTTACTGCGCCACCTAGATCTTGGCCAATATTGGGCAGCTTTTTAGTTCCAAAAATTAGCAGAACGATGACAAGAACGAGCAACCAATGCCAAATGCTAAGAGCTCCCATCATTTGACCTAAATCTTTCTCTGAGTTTCATCTTGAGAAAGCGCTGACGCGCTCAAACACGCAACTGCAGGTTTACTGCTTGACGGCTTTAATATCGCCATCAGCGCCAAAGCCAAGTTTGTAACCAAGCGAAACGTGATGGAAGCGACCCGTTGAATGATCGGCATGAACCGCAACGCCAAACGGCACTGCTTTGCCCTCAGCCAAAGCGCCCGAAAGCTTGCGCGTAAAGGTGACGGTGTATATGTCCCCCGTCTTCGCACCTTCAGCCTTCGCACTGGTCGTACCACCTTCCATATTGCGCTTGTCGCTCACAGATCCATCAACAACCTTGGCCCCCTTAGAACTCTTCCACTGCATCAGTTCATAGGCGCCATCCTTTACGTACTTCGTCTTTTTGTCGTCGGCTCCGGGCATGGTGCGGGCATCGGCGTGGCAGGTCGCCCAGCAACCAACCAGGTCGCCCGGAATCGCTTTTTCACCGGCGGCCGCCGTAACTTTGTCGTTGGCAAACATAACAGCGACCTTGACATCATTCTCCTTGTCGGCGGCATTGGCCGCTCCGGCGGGAGCCTTGAAAGATAGGCGGATATAGGCATATTCCTTGTCGTATGCAACTTGCACTGAGACCGGGAAGTTCATCGTTTTTGGAGCGCCGAGCGGCTCCAGATCCTTGCTCGCCAAGCGCTTCATGTCAAAATTAAGCCCACCTTTTTCTTCGTGGCAGCCAACACAGCTTTCTCCTTTAGCCAGTCCTGTCCGGCCGCTGTGATCAGATTTCTTGGTAATCCACTCAATCGGAGTTACACCAGGATGGAACACTTGAATATCTTTTTTGGGAATCTTGTTCCAGTCCGGTGAGGCATAAGCGAGTTGAAACCCAAGGGAAAATACGGCGCCAAAAATGGCGACTGACATGGCATTTTTTTTCATTAAATTTCTCCAGGCGATTTGTCGGTGATTGGTGTCAGTGATAGGTGTGGCGATCACTCGTCATCTTCCTCTTTCATACCTTTCGGCTTGCGGTGGGCGATACCTTTGTGGCAATCGATACAGGTCTTTTTATCGTCCTGAGCGATTTTGTGCATTTTGGCGCCGCGTAATTTTTGCTTTTCCGTATTCATGCCTTCGAAACTGTGACAGTTGCGGCATTCGCGCGAATCGCTGGCTTTCATACGTGCCCATTCGTGCTCGGCTAGCTCAAGGCGCTTGGCTTCAAACTTTTCCTTGGTATCAATGGTTCCCATGAGTTTGCCGTAGATTTCGCCACTCGCTTGAACCTTGCGCATCATCTTGTGGCCCCAGTCCTTGGGCACGTGGCAGTCTGAGCAAGTGGCACGGACGCCGGTTCGGTTGGTAAAGTGGATGGTTTCCTTGTATTCCTGATATACGTTGTCACGCATTTCATGACATGAAATACAGAACTCAAGCGTGTTGGTTGCTTCCATTACAGTATTGAAGCCCCCCCAAAAGAAGATGCCTGCGATAAAGCCGACCGAGAGCAAACCCAATAGTGAGTATTTAGTGCTTGGTTGGCGCAGCGATTTGAGAATGTTTGTCATTTAATTGGCATGCATAATAGCGAGTCGGTTACTCGGCGATCTGAAACGAGCAAGGTGAGCTTCAGACTCTCAAATGCTCAAATACTGGGGTATGGCGATCCTTGGGTCTGGCCCAAGGATCGCGAGACAAGGCTGTTCCAGGCGCGCATGGGAGGAACAGCCTTGCCGTTTACTCGGCAAGCGCCTTTATCACGTCTTCCGGAGAGTGAATGGTTCCGAGCGTTGTCGGACTGCCCCAACGAACGTGGAATTTATTCTCTTTGACCTGCGCCAGAGACAGCATCAAATTATTGAATGCTGTCAGATCATCGGTCTCAAAATAGGTGATGAAATCGGTGTCATCCAAGCCAGTTGAGTGGTACAACTTACGCTTGACGTTCACGAGATAGGCTAAGGTAGGTGTCGTGTGAACTTCCATCTCTTTCAGACGCTCTTCCGGCGACATGTTCCACCATTCCGCGTTTTTCTTGACGGGGATTACGATCACATATCTTGGTGCCGGCCCGCTATAGGTAGCCGAACTAAGTCCCGCATTCAGCCCTGGAGACTTGTCTTTGCTGATGTAGTTTAAGGGCTTTGTTACACCGACAAGGGTCTCAAAAACATCGGCATTCTTCCCGACCGTTGTCGAGCGGAATTCGCGCATGAAGGTCTGGGCTTTTGCCAAGTCGTAGGCGTTGATGCGGAAGAAAAAGTCGGAATTGGTTTCTAGGCCACGTGTTAGGTAGAGATCAACCAGAACGTTATCCTTATGTTTTTCAATTAGTTTCTTAACTTCTTCCGCGGCGCTCTTGCGTTCCATTGCTGGCACCTTGCTCCAATCAGGGCGCAATTTGAACATTGTAAAAACGCCGAAGACCCCGGGCTGGGTCAGGATGGTTCCCCGCTCGATTTTCATCGGTTGCATGGGTTGCATTGCCTGCTGAGCAACAACAGGTGACGAAGCCATCGCTATGGCTGCCCCGATAGCAGTGGCAGCGAGACTCAATTTGAAACTGCGAATCGACATGTTGGTCATGGATATCCCCTTGTGTGAAATGAATAAATGAAATTCTAGAATCTAAAAAATTGGTGTTTTCATACATAAAAACTCTTGGCTAACTGAATCTATGAATCAATTTCCCGCAGCACACGTGTTGCAGATGGGCCGTCACAAATTGTTCAGCCAGCTCTGTCAAAGCAACAAAAAACTGGGTTGCCACCTTTGCTTTTACCTCTTCACGCACAAGAGGTAACCAGACCACCAAGTGACGCTCCAGAAAATCTCGTTGAGCCCGTTGGTATGCATTTGGGGGCAGGCCTTCCAATTCTGCCTGTGCCTGTTTTGCCGTAAGAAAATGCATAAACTCAAGCTCAGCGGTAAGCGTGTCTTCGAGTTCATTCCCTCGGGCGTCCATAGTTAGTCCGAAATTCCGATAAAAGCCTTTTAGTTCGAGAATCAATGCCGGACGGTTACTCTGCTGAACATGCACACCCTCATACAAGGCTGCGCTGGGTACCGGCATGTTTGTCTCGAAAGCAGTAAGAAACAATGCTTCGAAATCCTCGAACGAGCATGTCAACGTAAGGCGAGGAGCAATCTGCTCGCTAAAATAATCAGCCAGATCGGGCATACAGACCTCTAGTGCCTGTTGCATCTCAATGATTAGCCGTCCGTCCGAAAAGCCGGCATAGCTTTCAAGATCAGGAAATCCCAATCCAATAGCAAGCAAGCTATATACACGGCTGCTTGCCAATGACTGGTCGATTCTTCCAACAACTGCTTCGTCGATAAGACTATTCATTTGATTCCTCATTTCTTGAACAGGATCCAGGCTGTTAAAACGTCCTCGCGTAACTTTCATCGCTATTCAGGCTCAGGCGCATCTTCCTGAAGTGTTGCGCGAACAGCCGGTACTGGATCGCCCTTGAATACGCCACGCAGCTTGAAGTGAGTATGCACAGGGTTGCTTTTTCCAGTCGCCGTTACCGACTTGAGATAATCGAACTGGTACTTGCTATCAACGGCCGGGGAGAAAGGTGTAAATGGTGCCTTTGCTTCATACTTCGACGAGCCTTCGTAATTGAGATGGCAACGCGCACATGCTTTTTCCATATCGAAGTTCTGGCCGGCATCCACCAGTGGCTTCCGTTCGCTGGTTTCCCCTTGTTTCTTGAGCCTGTCCCCTCCATCGCCATGCAAGTTGCGGAATTTCCCACCGGCACCATGGCAGGATTCGCAAGTGACGCCGACCAAGGTCTTCATATCGTCCAGAGAAGCCCCCGAGACAAATCCACCCGGTTCGCCGTAACCCGTTACGTGGCAACCGACACAGTTTTTGTCCTGCGTGTAGTCCTTTTTTGGATCCAGTTTTGCCTTGGTTTTCGCCTCTGATTTTGCGTTCGGCTTAAGCGAATCGAAGGCTTTCGCATGGGCCGAAGCGCGCCACGTCTCCCCCTGGGAGTCGTGACATTTTGTGCAAGCGCGAAAACCGAGGTATTCCGCTTGTTGTGCCACCGTGATACCTGGAAGAAAACCTGCGAAAAACAGGATGGCGAGAGCAAGAGTTTTTATCATGGCGAGCAGTCTGGATAGAAACGACAGTTAGGAAAAAGCGGCCCGTGCGGCCGCTCCACTGCAACATCAGGTCAAAGGAGAAATCATCATGTCGGCGCTACGACGACCGATCAGAACATCCATCAAGTCCGATGCCTGTCCCTTCATTTTTTTCTCGCGCTCGGTCTGAAGGATCGCCAGCACATCACGTACCTGTTTGCCGAACAGGCCTTCCAGCTGAGCTAGCGGAATCTTCGGGTCGGTCGACAGTTCGCCATTCGCCAGCTCCATGCGCGGCCCAAGTACAGGCGGTACGTAGAAGACGTTAGGTTCGGTGCCGAATTCAGGATGCAAAGGCAAAGCCACCTTGTATTGCTTGATGAGCTTGTACACCGAGCTGCTGACATCATCGACAAAGCCGACGTGCATCGCGCGACCCACGCATTGAGCAACGCAGGCGGGCGCCACGCCTTTTTCAATCCGCGGGAAACAGCCGATACACTTGTTGGCCTTATTGGTCAGCGGATTGAAATAGGGCTTGGCGTAGGGGCAAGACTGGACACAAGCTTGGGCGCCCTTGCACTTGTCCTGATGGATCACGACGATCCCGTCCTGCTCGCGTTTATAGATTGCCTCGTTCGGGCAGGCTTCCAGGCACGCCGGTTTGGTGCAGTGGTTGCACATGCGCGGCAGGTAGAAAAACGAGTTGTTCGGATATTCCCCGGCCCCCTGATCCTCGTCCCAGTTGGGTGCCGAGCGGGGGGTCGGACTGGGGCGCACGCGTCCTGGCTTGCCTTCGAAAAGCCGACCGGCATAGTCGAATTCGAACGGGATACCGTAGTCGATCATCGGCGGGATTTTGCCTTTTTGCAATTCGCCATTCTTGTAGCCACCGCCCTTGGTCTGCCAGTTCCTTGGGTAACCCAGGCCCGGCGCGGTTTCGACATTTCGCCAGTACATGAAGTCCTGGCCCGGCCCCGTCGTCCACAATTTCTTGCACGCTACCGTGCAGGTCTGGCAACCGATGCATTTGTTCAAATCGGTTACATAGGTCAGTTGGCGCTTAGGCGCCTTAATCACATTAGCCATGATTGATATTCCTGTTCTGCTGATCAGCGGTTCTGACTAGAGGGTCATCGGCGTGGCGCCGATGTAGCGCTTCACATTGACGCGCACATCGCGGTTGGTTCCGCCGGGGCCGTAGTAATTGGGGCGGAACACGAGATGCCCGTAATTGCCGACCAGATGTGTCGGCGTGATGCGCACCGGGCAAACGCTTTGCGATCCGCCTTCGATGAGATCCGTGTACAGCTCGGGGGTGTGCCACATGGACACCCGCCCACGCTGCTCGCCACTGCGAACCTTGACCCGGCAGATCACCTTGCCATGATCGTTCCAGACCTCGACCCAGTCGTTGTCCTTGATACCAAGCGCTTTTGCATCGACAGTAGAGATGTCAATCGACGGCCCGCCGCGTTGCAGACGGAGCATCAGGATGTTGTCCTTCCACGTCGAGTGAATCGCGTGACGACTGTGCGGTGTATTGAAGCGGAACGGGTACTTGTCAGCGTCTATCGGCGCCTTGAAAGTCGGCAGTTCAACGCCCATCTCGAAAAAAGTCGGGTGGTCAAGGTAGAACTGCTGGCGTCCGGTCAATGTGGGCCACGGCTTTTTGTCGACCACGAAGTTCTGGAACGGCGTGTAGGGCACCCCCTCTTTCATGGCCGATGTCCAATTCGCCTTGAAGCGCTGCGGCTTCTCGCGCAACATGTCCAGCGTAATGCCCTTGGAATGAGGGGCGTTATCCAAGATGTACTGGGCGGCAGCCGCATCCTCGGCCAGCTTTCCGTCCATCGTCATCTGATTCCACAGATTTGAAAGGTCGCGCACCCACTTGAACTGCTCATCGTTGAACTTGGTGTAGTTCTTCCGGACTGCGGCCATTTCGACGCGCTTCGACAAGGCCAGGAAAATTTGCCAATCGGTCTTGGACTCCCACATCGGCTTGATTGCCGGCTCGGTCATGTTGATATAGGTATGCTCTCCGGTCACGTTCAGATCGAGTTTTTCATACCAGTGCGCCGAAGGAAGCACGACGTCCGAGTAAAGCGCCGTCGAATCCATACGGATATTGACGTTCACGATCAGTTCCAACTTTGGCCATAGATTACGCAGAACGTACTTCTGACCTTTGGCTTGATTCAGATAGTTGCCGCGATAGACGAAGAAAACCTTCGGATCGCGACCTTCACGAGGCAGATTGGGCATCTGACCGGAACTGATAGCCTCACGCAGATACTTTTCGGTATCGATATCGGCCTTGATGATTTCGTCATTTACCTCAGCGTGAATGTAGGTCCAGATGGTGGTCTGACAGAAACGCTGCTTGCCAGCCCCCTCAGGGAAAGCCAGTGCGGCAAGGCCCGGGAGGAAAGTGGGTTTCCACTGGCCAATGTAGTGGTTCATCCCGCCGCCATTTTTCCCTTCGCTGCCGGTCAGCGCCGTCAACAGATGCATGGCGCGCAACAGCACATCGCTGTAATACCAGTGCTGCGTGCCGCCGCCGCAAATGATCATCGAAGGCTTGGCGTTGGCGTATTCCCGCGCCAGCTCAACAATGGCCTTGGCCGGTACACCGGTGATTTTTGCGGCTTTTTCCGGCGTGTTGTCTGCCAAAATACGTGACTTGAGAATTTCGAAAACGGGCCTGATTTCAACACTCTTGCCGTCCAACAACTGGATCTTGAAGTTCCCCTCAAGCGCCGGATCAAGATCGCCCAGATCGATATAGCCTTTCGGGAAGGTGTTGGTATTGCGCCCCATGAAAGCGACGGGCGGCGCTTTCTGCTCCGGCTGGTCGCCCCAGCATCCCTTCGGGATCACCGGCATGCCGGTTTTCGCGTTCCAGAAATAGAACTTGTCCTTGGAGCCTCCGGCGACGACGTCCGCTTCACGCAGGAAGCGCTTGGTATCACTGCGCACCAGATAGGAAAGATCCGTCTGCTCCTTCAGGTTATGTGCGTCATAAAGCTTTTCCTTGATGATGACATGCGCCATCGCCAAGGCCAATGCGCCATCGGTCCCTGGCTGCGGATGAATCCACTTGTCGACCTTGATTGCCGACGAGTTGAAGTCCGGCGCAATACTGACAATCTTCGTGCCGTTGAGTTGTGCCTCGGAAAGGAAGTGCGCATCCGGAATTCGCGTCTGGGTGGGATTCGATCCCCAGAGAATGATGTATCTGGAGTTAAACCAGTCGGCCGTTTCCGCGGTATCGCCCTGAACACCACACGTCTGGGTCTGGCCAGTCGGATGATCACCGTACCAGTCGAAGAAAGTATGGGTGTGGGCGCCTATGTAGTGGGCAAAGCGGTGGCCTGCCGAAAACGACACAGGCGATACCGCCGGTACCGGCGAGAAAACGCTGATGCAATCCGGTGCATGGTTCTTGATGGTATCGACGCACTTGTCGGCAATCATGTCGAGCGCCTCTTCCCAGCTCGCGCGCCGCCACTTTCCTTCGCCGCGTTCGCCGACGCGGATCAAAGGGTATTTGATACGATGCGGCCCATACATGTAGTCGTGACCACACTCTCCCTTGTTGCATCCGCGCGGGTTGTACTCGGGAATGTTAGGCATGGGAGCTATATCTTTTGACTGCTCCTCGCGCATGACCACGCCGTCCTTGCTATAGACGAAATGCGGGCAGGCGCCAGTGCAGTTGACGAGGTGAGCGCCGCGCGTTTTTTTGTCCCAGGACCATTGGGTGCGATGGAAGTTTTCCCATCCTGAATATTCGAAAGCCCCACTAAGATCTGTAGCCGCAGCTAAGGTTCTTAAACTTAGAGAACTTCCCAAGAGCGTAGCGCCAGAGGCTAGCAAGAAGCCTCTACGAGTCATTTGAACCATTGTCATCTCCTTATCTACTGTTTGACCGAGTGCCGAAACCGTACTTCGCTTGCGCGGCGCTCAGAAACCCCCTGAGATTTGGAATACGGTCGTATGCAACTTCGAAGGGATAACAGCAATGAGCATGCCAATGGTTGGCAGCTCGAAGATCAGGTCAAAACCCCTATTTAAATTGGGGTTTATTGACCTAGGTCAACAAAACCTCTGAGTGGGTATCAAGTTCCAAAAAATCAGGGGGATTCATTTCGTTCAATTTAACGAAATGAGATTTAACGTTTCGTTAAATCCCTTGCCTGCCTGAGCACCCGTTGAAAATGTGCTCTTCGTCATTTGAGGGCGGTATAAATAGATGGCTGGTATCCATGAAACCTAGTGCCCAACTGGGTTCTATGCCATCGAGATGCTTACCCCATTAGCCGCCATCATCTTCGACCGATTCCAGGTCATGCAGATGTTCAGCAAGGTGATCCGCGATTGTCGGCGGACGCAGTCAAGGAGGGGAAAATCTCTATGATCTGACCGGTCTGCAGACCATAAAGAGGGGGACCTGTGGCTGGCGCTCGTCAATCGCCGCACGCACAAGAACTCCGACCAGACCAAGCTTGACCAGTTGCCAATCCAGAACCAGCCGCTCCCGGCGCTCTACACCCTCAAAGAGCAGTTGCTGCTCCTGCGGCATCAACCCACCTCTTCCGCTGACATGGCCGCCCACCTTGAGGACTGGCCTAGCCACGGCCGCCAAAATCACCGGCTTGGCGAAATTCGTGAAGACTTTGTAGTCGCACCGCGACGGCATTTGCGCCTACGCCGACCACCCGATTACGACGGCCAGGCGTGAGGCCGGCGACGTCTCTATTGCCCTGTAGCGACGTCGGGCACGGGGCTCGTAACACCGACTACCTCAAACTCAAGATTTACCAACTCAACACCCCGGGTGCGCTGTCGTTTCGGTATGCCAATGTCCCGGCGCCGGTTTCACAAAGCCGGATTCTTCCCGTGTGAAAGCGATGAAGAGCCTGAAAATATCCAAACACTAGAAAGTCTTCGGAATATGCAACTCACTCAATTGCCGCTAGTACGATCGGGAGGGCTGAGATTAAATTCATGAATACGTCGCTCAAGCTTAGGTCGAGAAATGTCAAGAATTTCACAGGCTTGACCTTTATGCCAACCGGTTCTTTCCAGTACGCGCACGATATGATTTTTTTCCATTTCCCGAAGGGAAAGAAGGTTTTTCGGCACGGAAGTATCGATCTCCGATGCTGATGTGGGCATTCGTGAGCACTTTATTTCCGGCGGAAGGCGGTCAATGGTGAGAGTGTCGCCGCGTTCCATTACCGCTGCTTTCATGAGCACATTGTCAAGTTGCCGAACATTGCCAGGCCATGCAAAGGCGTTGAGGCAAGCCATGGCTTCACCAGACACTCTACGTATGTTTTTACGTAGATCACGATTGATCTTCCGAAGTAGGAAATCGATCAATCTTGGCATGTCTCCTTGTCGCTCTCGCAACGGTGGTAGGTTGATGGAAGCAACGTTGAGGCGGTAAAAAAGATCTTCGCGAAACTCACCTGAGGCAATCCTTGCTTGCAAGTCTACGTTTGTTGCCGCTATGAATCTGGCTTTGCTTTTTTTAACTTGTGCACTGCCTACCGGACTGTATTCCCGTGCCTCCAGGATACGCAGTAGTTTGCCTTGAATAAGGGGGGTCAATTCGGCGACCTCATCCAGGAACAACGTCCCCTCTCCTACTTGCTCGACTTTTCCCTTATGCGCATTGACGGCGCCAGTGAAAGCACCTCGCTCATGGCCGAACAGTTCACTCTCAAGGAGGGAGTCAACCAAAGCTGCACAGTTGACTGCAATAAAAGGCATATCTCTTTCGGCACTTGCATTGTGTATTGCTCTGGCAACCAACTCTTTCCCCGTGCCGGACTCCCCGAGAATTAAAGCGGTCACCCTGCTCTGCGCCACAAGAGCGATACTCTTGAAGACCTCCTTCATGGCAAATGATTGACCCACAATTTGTGTTGGGGTTACATCGGTCGCTCCAATGATCAGCGGCTCACCAGTCACATGATCTGAACGACTGGAAGCAAAGAGCGCTCGACTAACCGCTGCGTCCAATTCAGGCAGATCGATCGGCTTTGGAACGTAGTCCATAGCCCCGCATTGCATCGCCGCCACAGTCATCTCCATATCATGGAACGCTGTAATCATGATGATCGGTAGTTCTGGCTTTTCTGCTTTGACCTCTCGCAAAAGGTCAAGGCCTCCCTTTGCCGGCAGGCGAATGTCCGAAATGATGGCATCAATATTGCTGGATAGGGCGATAGTAATCCCTGCTTCCGCAGTATTTGCCAGCGACACTTGAAAAGCGTTTTTTTGGAAATGAGATTTCAGTGTCTGGCATATCGCCAAGTCATCATCGACAATAAGTATGTGTATCAATTCACGATCTCCCGCCATTTTTGCTCCAGAACATCCTCCGAACCCCTAAGCGAACGCCCCTCGGGATGGACAGTTGCTCGAACCGCTGGATGAGTAGAACTAACTTTCTGTGAGCTAGATTGATGAATCTCAATTTTCTGATGCGGCCTTCCTCGCCATGAGTATTGCAAAAAAACTTCTTTTGATCACGCTACTGGTCACCGGACTCTCTGTGGTTATCACTATTGCTCTGACCTGGAGCGCCGCAACTGATGCGCTTCACGGATTAGAGGGTAAGCGCGTAATTGATAGCGTGGAGCGGGAGGCAAGAATACTCCAGAGCACCATCGACATGGTGAAGAGCGATCTATCCATGCTCGCCGATGGAGGTGCGCGATACATGATTGAGGAAAACACCGAGCCTAGTGTTGACGGCCTTCAAAAAGTTGCTGACCAACTCGACATCATGATGCGGGAACGGCATGCCTATCGACAGGTGAAGATGCTATTGGACTCTGCCACTGGAACGCATCGCGTACTGGTCAGTTTGCGGAACGATAACGTAGTTCACACCATGGTGGATCCGCCAGTTGCAAATTGGAATTTTGAGTCATTATTGGCAGAAAAGCAGGGGCTAAGAAATTTCAACGAACAAACCAGAAACCTGACCGATGAAACAAGTGGAGAAAAGGTGTTGTTTGTCAGCATCCCAGTTCGCGGCAAGGACCGCAATGTAATCGGTGCAATCGCTGTGGTTGTTGCTATCGATCAAGTGTTTAGAACATTAGGTAAAACCCATGATGGCATTGCGTACTGGATTGCCGATAGTGCCGGTCAATACCTTTACCAGTCCCGTCCGGAGGCGTCGGGTAGCTATACTCAAAAGGCTGCCAATGCAATCCGCGATTTCAAGTTGAGTCACTCCTGGGATCAAGTTTTGTCTGGGGCTCAGCCTCAACTAATTATGGAGTTTCCCGCGATCGCAACGATGTTGGGTATTCGTCGTGCGACTTTGAATGTTGGTGAAGGGAATGAAATTGAGAATGTATTGGTGGTAGGAGGGGTGATATCTCTAGTTGAACTGGAGATCAAAGCCGCTGCGCTTCAAAGGCAACTTGCTATTGCGGTTGCGAGCATCGGACTCCTGATGGTATTGACGCTGTTCGTGTCTACAGGCCGACTCCTGAGGCCCATTGATGTTCTAACCAAGGCGGCTAACCGCATTGCCTCAGGTGACCAAAATATTGTGATCCCGACGAACAACAATGATGAAATCGGGACGCTCAGTCGGGCAATGATGCGGATGGCCGAACAATTGCGCCTAGCCGGAAAACACTCCGAGCAAAGCGCCATGGGACAGATGGCCTCAATGATTGCTCATGACCTACGTAACGCGCTGTCATCGGTAAAAATGAATCTGCAGATACTCGACGAACACCATCGCAAGGAGGGAGATATGCAAATAGAGAATTGCGAGATCGCCCTCGGGCAGGTTCGTTACATGGAGACAATTCTGAATGACATGCTGACTTATGCGC
The DNA here is from genome assembly GCA_002842345.1 of Betaproteobacteria bacterium HGW-Betaproteobacteria-12. Classification (GTDB taxonomy): domain Bacteria; phylum Pseudomonadota; class Gammaproteobacteria; order Burkholderiales; family Rhodocyclaceae; genus Azonexus. Next base: position 59,176 of record PHCU01000018.1, read on the forward strand.
GCCCAGGTACTGCAGAATTCGACTGGGTAGATCTGGGCGATACGCTCAGGGCAGCGTCGGTATCCCTGTTGCCAGAAATAACGCGGAAATCCGTAGAGGTCCGTATGGAAGGGGAAGAAAAACTGCCCACGATCATGGCTGACCGAAATAAATTATTACAGCTGTTTCAGAATGTACTCGGGAACGCTATTTATGCCGTACCTGAGTGGGGGCTCATAACAATTCGGACTCGCTGCCTCCTACATGAATCACAGCCATCTGTAGAAATACGCTTTGAAGATGATGGTCCGGGTATTTCCCCCCAAATTGCTGACAAGGTATTTGATCCTTTCTTCACAACTAGCGCCAGAGGAACCGGATTGGGACTGGCAATAGTGCAGCGTATCGTCGCTCAACACGGAGGGCAGGTATATCTGGATTCGGAACGAGACCACGGAACTACAGTTGTTGTCGTTCTCCCGCTAACCCAAGAAGGGCCGGATGACTCACCCGAAAGTGCAGAACTTAGCTAATTTCACCACCTTGGGCGACATGGGTTGTTGACTTATCCAATTACAGGAGAATAGGTATTTGGTTAGTTTCTTCCCGATCGCGCAGTTTGCGTATCAGCACTAGCACGCACGATCTACCTGATACTTCAGCCATTCGCATACTAATCTGAACGTAAAAGAGATGTCCGTCCTTGTGCTTGGCCATCCATTCGAAAACGGGTGATTCTCCTTGATTAACCCGCTCAAGCCATTTGGAAAGCACGTCTCGCGTAAATGGAGTCGTGTCTGAACTTAAATCGACAATGGTGAGGTGCCTAATTTCTTGACGACCATAGCCGAACATTTCAGTAACCTTGACATTGCCTTCCAGGATCATGCCATTGCTGAAGTCGTGGAGAACGATTCCATCGTTCACTCCATCGAAGATGGCCCGAAAACGAGACTCTCCTGCTCTAATTTCTCGCTCCTGGAAATTTCTTTCGGTGATGTCGCGCGCTATGCCAAAGACACCGATTACCCTTCCTTCCTGGTCGCGCAATGGACCTCGGGTTGTAAGAAAAGTACGACGACCTCCTGTTGTCGGCAATGATTCCTCGGCACTCTCGATGAGCCCGTTTTGCATGGTTTTCTGATCGTCGCTCCTGATTCTTTGAGCATCTTCGGAGGGGAAGACTTCGCGATCATCTCGCCCCAATAATTCTTGGCGACTCTTACCCAGAAAACGGCAAAGCTCACGATTAAGTAAGAGATAGCGCCCATCGAAATCTTTTGCATATATCGCATCACTTGAGCCTTCGGCAATCGCTTCAAGCAACTGCAAAGCTTGAAGTTTTTCCACCTGATCCTTACGCTGGATTGCAGCGTGTCGAAGTTCGTCACGCTGACGTATGAAAATAGTGGCTACTGCGGCTACGATTAATGCCAAGATGTCAGCCAAGGCAATCCAGCCGGCATCGCGCTTTGCCCCGGCATAGAGTTCGCCTTTATCGAGTTTTGCAACGAGAAACCATGGGGTTCCGGGAATGGCTTTCACAACGCCCAATACAGGAATGTCTCGGTAGTCCATACCTTCAACTGCCTGATCTGGAAGTGCATCTCCGCGAAGAACTTGAGATGCCAGCAAATTTTTTTCATCCACGGGAACCTGCAAGCGCACAGATGTATCCGAACGGTGTCGCAACTCATTCAGAAACAAAACGTTGTTACCCTCACGGCGAAATAACAGCGTTTCAGCAGTCGCACTTGGTATGGGCCAGGACTGGATAAATGGAAATAAAAACCGATTGGGGTCGGTACGTATCACCACCGTCAGTTCTTGTTTAATGCTCCCCGAGCGTAACGGCACCACGAAATCCAGATGCACTCGCCCCAGTTTTCCTTCTTCGTCTCGATAGATGTCCGTATTCAACAACTGTCCTGTCGTGTGTGCTTCTTTCACTGCTGCCTGCACAGCAGGAAGTTTGGTCAATATTTCTGAATTTGCACTAGTCGAGTATTGATCACCATCGATCCCGAGCAAAACAACCTCAATATAATCTTTAGATGTCTTATAAGCGTGGAGCCGCTCTATAAGACGGCGTCGGGCTAAAGTTGACTCGGACTGTCTCAAATCCAGATACAAATTGACCAGAGAATCATCGCTGAGAATCATTTTGGCGTCAGCATCACGTTCCGTAAGCCAAGCTAAAATTTGCCCCACCTTGAGATCGGCAATAGCTTGCAGACGTTCAATCTCACTATTCCTTTGTTTGGTAGTCATTTGAGCCACTAGCACAAAACCCGCGAGCAAAATTACTCCGGCCAAGACCGCAAAAACAAGAACTAGCGAGCCTGTTCCTGGCTCATTGATGCCATTCCAAGAGGCTCGATTTTCAATACGCACTCGTGGCTTTGAAATCAAATAAATAGTGCACGCGGTGGCAAAAATAAACGCAACACCTTTCCAAGTGCCTATCCATGAGAAAACAAGCAAATCCGGAGTCATTGCGAGAAGGACTTGATCTGAAAAGATAGTCCAACTGATTCCAATCAGGGCATATATTCCGGCAATTTGCAGAGCGGGCCGATCTATTTTCATATTCTATTTTCTGTGTTCAATCAAAACCGAACATAGAATGGAATTTTGGCTTCACAAGTTAAATTCATGCTAGCCGCACCTCAGACCAAAAAATAACCTGCATCCGCCGGAGAAACAACCGAAAGAATTTGAAGTGGCTCGTTGGTGTTATTGAGGACACCGTGCACTTGCCCTAAGTGCGCCACCACAATCTGTCCACGGGATATTGGCGCGGTCGTTTTTCCCTCGTCGAATGAATATTCTCCGCTACCAGAAATAACAATCCATGTGTCCTGTCCGTCAGGATGAACGTGAGGTCGAATGCGCTGCCCCGGAAGCAGGTGCCACATAACAACGACAGCATCGGCGGATTCGGTAATGATCGATCGCTTAGGTTCTTCATCCATCGTGGGTTGCACAAAATCAGAAGATTGAAAGATGCGTTTAAGGGGCACGTTAGATTCCTTTAACAAAGTAGCAAATTTTGAAGGGTATCGTCGGACGGTAACGTAAGTGTCACATTTAAATCGGTATCCATTGTTTCAAAAAGGCTACCAGCGCAGCAATGAATTTCCCACCCAAACTCCAGCACCTGCCGGAATTAGCATCCCCAACAAGTACCAGAAACCGACGAAGGGTGCCCCCAGTTCGGGACAGTGCAAACAATAAACGACGGCAGCAACGGATCCGGAAAGTAGACCGGCAGCAAAACCGGCCAGCCGCGGTCGGGTCGGGGCGAGGTCCTTCATGGTGCGCAGCACGGCGGCAAACACCGGCACTGAGAGCATGGCAATCAGTAAGGGGCAGGATTTCCAGGTATCGCCAAAGAAAAGCTTCGAGCGCTCCATCGGTTCGGCCTCGATCAGCGAGAAGGCAGCAATGGCCCAGATACCCAGGACAGGGAGGCCGAGCGCGACTGGCACCCAGTTGATTTCTGCGCCCGGCCGCGACAAGCGGAGCGCGGCGAACAGGCTCCCAGCGGCAAGCCAGGCGACAAATCCGACTTTGATCCAGAACATTGGCATCAGAAGCGTTTGCCCGAGATCATGACGGACTTGCAAGAGGGCGAGCATGAGCAGCATGGCGCCCGCAGCACCCCAGGCGATGGCCACCGCGTAGCGCTGCGCGGCGGCTGGTGCCTCGACGGCATCGGCGCCAGTAGCTAGCATGGTGATCAGGTCTTCAGTTTTCATAGGACACCTCGTATCTTGGCGGCGAGCGCCTTCAAGCCGCGATGGACGCCGACTTTGATGGCCGATTCCGACATCCCGCTCAAATCAGCCGCCTCCTTGACCGACAATCCTTCCAGCTTGGTGTGCACAATCGGCAGACGGAACTGATCGGGCAAATCGGCCAGCAATTTGTTCAGATCCCGACGTGCCTCGGCGGCCTCCGAATCAGCCGTGGTGAATAGTTCCATTTCCTCATCCAGCGGATCGTTCAACAGGTCATGCGCAGCCCGCCGCCTAAGCAGATCGATCAGCTTGTAGCGGGCGATGGCCTGCACCCAGGCCGACAAGGGCTGAGCGGCATCATAGGTATGGAGCTGGTTATGCACGGCAAGGAGAGATTCCTGCACTAGATCCTCGATTTCGTCTGGCAAGCGAACAAGGCGTCGTCGCAGAAAGGCGCGCAGATGCGCGCTCAATTCCGTCAAAAACACCTGATAGGCGGCGTTGTCGCCGGCAAGACCCCGTACCAGCAGATCCTTCAGGCGATCTTCCCTGGCACGAAACCCTACTTCTCTATTTATTCGTTGCATCGATGCCTTTGGTTACAGCAGCCGGAAAAAATACCGGCCGATGTCTTGGGGAAACAAATTTTGCCTGAGCTTGTAACCGTTCGCCACCTTCTGCCGAACTACCTTGCATACAGGATAGCAAACGGGCAAGCCTTGAAATGGTTAGCATGGCCAACAACACTAATCTCATTCACCCGCTCTGGATACGCATCACGCATTGGGTCAATGCGCTCGCAGTAGTCATTCTGGCGATGAGCGGCTGGCGCATATACGACGCCTCGCCCTTTTTTCCCTTCGTCATTTCCGGGCAGATCACCTTGGGCGGGTGGCTGGGCGGCGCAATTCAGTGGCATTTCGCGGCGATGTGGCTGCTGGTCGGCAATGGCCTGATCTACCTGACGTGCAACATAGTCAGCGGACGCCTGTGGCGCAAGTTCTTGCCGTGGTCGCCGCGCGCCTTTCTGGCCGATGTTCTGGCCGCCCTGAGAGGCAAGCTGTCGCATGACGATCTGAGTCACTACAACATGGTGCAACGGGCCGCCTATCTTTTCGTGATACTCGATTCAGTACTGCTGGTGCTGTCCGGCCTGGTGCTCTGGAAATCGGTGCAGTTCCCTTTCCTGCGCGAACTACTCGGCGGCTACGAAGCGGCGCGGCGGGAACATTTCCTGGCGATGGCTGCGCTGGTGGCCTTCGCCGGCATCCATCTGCTCATGGTGGCGCTGGTTCCGCGCACGCTGCTGGCCATGATCCGCGGTCGTTAGGGAGAAATCGACATGATCAAGAAACCTTCCCGGCAACTCGGCTTCAATGGCGAGCTTCTGCTCAAGGACGCTATTAAGGATATGGGGCGTCATCTCGACCAGCCGACCCGGCGCGTCTTCCTGCAACGTTCGCTGAGCCTCGGTGGACTCTCATTGCTCAGCGGTTGCGCCGTGGTCGATGAAAGCAGCGTCGAAGAAGCACTGATGAAAGTCTCCCGTTTCAACGACAAGGTCCAGGCCTGGCTGTTCGACCCCAACCGGCTGGCCCCAACCTATCCGGATTCGATGATTGCCCGCCCTTTCCCGTTCAACGCCTACTACGGCGAGGACGAGATCCGGGAGGTGGAGGAGGAAAGTTATCGCCTGGAAGTGACTGGCCTTGTCGCCGACAAGCACGCTTGGACACTTGCCGAGTTGCGCGCCATGCCGCAAACCAACCAGATCACCCGCCATATTTGCGTCGAGGGCTGGAGCGCCATCGGCAAATGGGGGGGCGTGCCGTTTGCCAGTTTCCTGCGTCGGGTCGGCGCCGATCTGAGTGCCAAGTATGTTGGCTTCAAATGCGCCGATGACTACTACACCAGCATCGACATGCCGACGGCCCTGCATCCGCAAACCCTGCTGACGCTGACCTACGACAGCCAGCCGCTACCACCGCGTTACGGTTTCCCGATGAAGCTGCGCATGCCGACCAAGCTCGGCTACAAGAACCCGAAACACATTCAAGCCATTTTTGTTACCAATACCTACCCCGGGGGCTACTGGGAAGATCAGGGGTACAACTGGTTCGGCGGCAGTTGAGCAATCCCGCACAACTGTCCTGAATACCCGGCATTTCTGCCGCTCACTTATCAACCACAACGGAGTCCACCATGAAAACGATCATTTCCAGCATTTTTGCCGCCTGTTTGATGCTTGCCGGTACCACCGCCTTTGCCGACGATATGATGAAAAAAGACGCGATGCCTGCCGACGGCATGGCCAAGGATGGCATGAAGAAAGATCCGATGTCCAAGGACCACATGGCCAAGGACGGTATGAAAAAAGATGCGATGACCAAGGATGGGATGGCCAAAGATGTCATGAAGAAGGACGCCATGAAGAAGGCCCCGATGGCCAAAGACGCGATGGGCAAGGACGAAATGAAGAAGTAGGCGCCGAAGGTGGGGGTCAGAACAGGTTTGCCTAGCGACATGGTAAGCAACTGACCCCGCCATCGCGTTGGCAAGCCTGGCCTGCTGTTAAAACGATGCCAAGCCTAGCGGGTGCGCAAGGCGAATCAGGAGTGAAATATGTTTTTTAAGTCCAGATCAACGAAGTTCGGCATCCTGGCGCTGGTTGCAAGGCTGGTTCTCGCTGTCTTGATACCCACCCATGCCGTTTCGGCGCTGGCCGAGAGCAAGGCGGAGAGCGCCATGACGGGATTGCAGACCGCCGTTTTCGCTGGCGGCTGTTTCTGGGGCGTCGATGCGGTGTTCAAGCACGTCAAGGGCGTGGCCAGCGTCGAGTCGGGCTACGCTGGCGGCAGCGCCGGCAAGGCCAATTACAAAGCGGTTAGCAGCGGACGGACAGGTCATGCCGAAGCCGTGCGCGTGCGCTTCAATCCGGCGCAGGTCACGTATCCGCAGTTGCTGCAAGTCTTCTTTATCGTCGCCCATGACCCGACGCAACTCAACCGGCAAGGCCCGGATGTTGGCAGCCAATATCGTTCGGCGATTTTCTTCACCGATACCGAACAGCAAAAACTTGCCTTAGCGCAGATCCAGCAACTCTCCACCGATCGTACGTATGGCAAACCCGTCGTGACGCAAGTCACCGCGTTGCAACAGTTCAATCTCGCCGAACCTTACCACCAGAACTATCTGGCCCTGCATCCTACCCAGCCCTACATTGTCATCAACGACCAGCCCAAGATCGAGCATCTCCGAAAACAGTTCCCGGCCCTGTATCAATAAGCAAGTTGGAAATCTTATGTTGACCGCTATAGGGTGGCTTTCAATCTGCTCAGTCATCTGGAGGTGATTCTGCTTCAACACTGAATGCACAGCTTGAGAGATATCAAGTTCAGCTTGCTGATTGGGAAAACTGCCCATCTTGCAAAACCCCCGAGGGGAAAGCCATCAGCATGCCAACCAACTTTTGATCCATGCCGTGATAGAGCATTTGGGTGTTGACCAGGAGAACCAGGGCGATACTCGCCATTGGTTGCATGCTTTCCTGGGAGCTTAGCCCAGAGACCTTCTCTCCCTGAATCATGAGTTGCCGAGGACGGCCCCGCGTTTCCACTGCACGGAGCTTGTGTTGCCCCTTCATCAATATCTGAAACAGTAGTTTTCAAGGCCCGATCTAGCTAAACTCGCCGCTCAAAAGAAACAAGGTTAGTTGTGCGATTCGAATCTGAAGAAGAACTCCGTAAGCGGCTGCTAGGCATTCTGGCGCCTCGCATTGACAGCGGGGGGAAGGTTTGCCAAATAGAGTTTGAGTCCCCAAATGGGATTGCAGATGTTGTGTTAGCCACCCTTACAGATGGTTGGGAAGATAGGCTGAGACTTGGGGGAATTAAGCCTGCTTGGGCGTATGCGTTATTGCAACTCTCCGACGAAGGTTGCTCAGCAGAGGATTTTGCTTCGTTTGTTGGCGTTACAAAAGCAACAGCAAAGCGAGTTTTAAAGTCATACGAGGAAGCAGGGTTTTGTAACTTTAATTCTGAGAGAAAGCACTGGAAAAAGCTTGAAAGCCCTAAGGCCTTGGTTGCTGAATTTTGCGCCATTGAAACGAAGCTTAAAAACTGGCGTCGCGCACTGTATCAAGCATCTCGGTATAGAGATTTTGCACACCAAGCTTGGGTGGTTATGGATGACCGAGATGTCTCCCCAGCGCTTCGGAATTTGGCGGAATTTTCCAGATTGAATATAGGGCTAGCGTCGATAGCTACCGCCGGAGATGCAAAAATTCATGCAAAACCAACATTAAGGAGCCCTCGGTCGGAGCTCCGTTTTTGGTATGCAAATACGGTAGTTGCGCAGCGCCTGCTAAGAAATGAGGCCTCCTAATTTCGCAAACTTGTTGAGCGCTTTACTCCAAGGTGTGATGTGTGTTCCGGCACCGTGTGGGTCAAGTTCGATACCTGCCTTTGAGATGGATCGATAGGCGGCAGAAGCGCTATCTAGCCATTCATTTAGCAATTCGACACGGTCCGACGCTGTAATTCCCTTTAGAGCATCAAATTGCCGAGAGATGGCTACATGGTGATGTTTGTAAAGTGGTGCCTGAGAAAAATGAGGATCTGTAGGTGCCGTTAATGCGCCGTTGCCATAGTCAGTCTCTTCGTATATTTCAGCCCAAACTTTTGGTAGAGCATCGCGAATTGCTTTTGCTTGATCGAAGCGCACCCAGTTCATCAATCCATTGAGATAAATTCTTGGACGCGGACCGCGCTTGTCTTCGTCATTTGCAACAAACTTGTCAATCGAGAATATACGAGTGTTATCGAAAGTTCCAATTGTCAATGTTGCGTTATCGAATACTGTCATCAGAAGTGATTCAGTATTCAAATATCCAAGCACTACGTCCATGCCGGAATTTTGCAGTTCTTGTATGAATGTCATTTTTTCAACCAAGAAAGCATCGCTCTGAATTTGCTTAGTTGGCCGCTCCAGCGTTGTGATCAAGTACACCCCTGTTATTTCGGGATAGCTTGTTATCCAATTTAGTAATTGTGTTCGAAAGGCACCGGCTTCGATCATGTGCGGAGTAACCGCTAACGTGAGGAAGACCGCTTTTTTTGAGCCTGAGCTATTAATTGCCTTAACAAATGGTGCTACAGTGAATGCATCTTGTCGCTCCCTGTAGTCCGGATACATTTGATCAAGATATCGGGTTGGTATAACGATTGCAGCGAAATTTTGTTCAATCTGAAACTTTACGCATTCAGTCGCAGCGTGGTCAGCTACTGCTGAATAGTCAATGGTTGAAAACCCATCCGTCGCTGTCTCTGGAAAAAAAGAGTACTGTTTGAACTTGTTTTTTTGAGAGTTTGGAAGATAAAACTGCGGGTCGAATAGCGAGCATTCGCGAATTTTCGCTTTGAGTCGTTTTACGGAGTCAGCTGATTGATGGACGGGGCTAATTATTAGCCCTTGAGCGGTGTGGTCTTTTTCTAACGAATCAACGCTCCAAGTGGCGTTATGGCCTGCTTGGTGAAATACGTAAAAACTCATATCTGTTCTCCCTGTTTTCTGCAATTGTGGATTTGCTGGGCCAACATCTCGATTGTTCGTTGTCTTTTGTAGGGGGCTTTCTCAATCATTTGTCCGATCACAGCAGAAAACTCTTCGCTTGCGCTTGTTACCTTATGTAGCGGCGATGCTTGCGCACTAACCATCTTGGAAAGAGTCTCGTCAAAGGGCTCGTCTCCCTCGACAAGCGGGTGCCTCTTTGCAAGCAGTTCGTAGGCAATGATTCCAAGCGCAAAAAAATCACTCTTGAACGAGATATCGCGCTTTAAGTTTGCAATTTGCTCTGGGCTTGCGTAGCGAGGTGTCATCGGCCCATGCGGAAACACAGTTGCTGTAACCCCTGTGGCTCCAGCTTCGCGAACTATTCCAAGATCGATGATGCTTGGAGAGCCATCAGTTTTGATTATTATGTTGTCAGGTTTTAGATCTCTATGAACGAAACGCTTCGGGTGGTCCCAAAGCGGCGTTAGAGCAGTGACCAGGTCCGCCAATAGATCAATTACAGTCTCGGGGTCACCGTATTTTTCTGGACACGCGGAAAGAGGCTCCCCATCCAAAAACTCTTCAATTGTTAGGAAAACCTTGGCGCTTAGCGGCGTCTCTGTCCTCGGGTCTTCCGTAATTAGACTGTAGTGGTAGAGTTTTGGAAACGAAATTGACTCCGTCGTCGATAGAAACTCTACTTCACGTTCATAGTAGGCGATTGCGGTGTGGCTAACATTTGCAGTCAGCTTCGCGACTATTTGTTGAGGGCAGCCATATTTTGTTGCCAGCCTAGATTTTTTATCGCCAATCTCGCAATAAAGTACGACACGTTGCCCTGATGCTTTTGCGATATCTAGCACGCTGATTTCTGGAAAAATCGCGGTTAGTAGTTCTGTGGCCCAGTTTGTGGCAGGCATATACGATCAAAATAAGGTGTCGAGCTAATAATTCTACCGCATTTGCATATTTCTAGTGAGGGCTCTTACAGTCTTGCTCCAATCTCATGTTCTGGCGGCTATGCCTAGACTGCGAAAGTTGCCAGAAAGCAGGAGCATCCTTTCGGTAGAGATATACTGGCAGTTCGATTCATTAGGGGAGAGAGCTTCAATGGCATCATACGCAGAAATCCAAGCACAGATCGCAGAGCTACAGGCTCAGGCTGAAAGGGTACGAAAAGAAGAGTTGACCTCAGCCATTGCCCAGGTCAAAGCGCTGATGGATCAACATGGAATTACCATCGAAGACCTTCAAGGTGTTACCAAGAAATCCCGTAAGACATCCCCTATAAAAGCAAAGTATCGCGATCCAGTTAGTGGTAGTGAATGGACAGGACGTGGTCGTAGTCCAAAGTGGCTAGAGGGCAAGAATAAAGACGACTTCTCAGTCTGAGGTAAGCGGGGTCTTAAAGACCCTGCTTATAAGCTAAGACAACAATCCGCTTCCTTAACAAGAAACGGATTTTTTTACGTCTGTTAATAAGCATAATGCTCACCCATTAGAGCTAGGCAGTCTATGATTAATCGGCTTCAATTGTCAAAATTTGTTTAGGCTGATAGATCAATTAAACAGATGCTGATTGGTGATTAGCATCTGTGTTGTATCTGATATTGACGACTAACGACATGCTGTTCATTGCATGATCGTTGTTCTGTTGGATAAAGTATTTTCTTACATACACTCTATGGTATGTAGAGATGATTAGCTAGTTACCTTCACTGAGCTAAGAAGACATGGATAATAAGGGAGGCGCACTTACCCTTTCTAATTTATTGAATAAAAGAACACTCAATGTCTGCCTGAAGTCTAGCCATTTCCCTCTACAACAAATCGATGATTGCGCTTGTTCAACGCAATTTCAAATTAACTTTATATGTAGAGTAAATATCATGGCTAGTTATCATTTAAGCATTAAGAGCGGCAAGCGTGGTAAGGCCGCTAAACATGCGGCTTATATTGCCCGTGAAGGGAAGCATGGACGTGCTGACAAGAAAGAAGAGTTAATTGCCACTGAGCACGGCAACCTACCTGATTGGGCATATGGCAATCCGTCGTTGTTGTGGAAAATGGCCGATCAAAACGAGCGGAAAAATGGGGCTGCCTATAGAGAACTGGAGGTTGCGTTGCCGGCAGAGCTCGCCCCGGACCAACAGGTCGCGCTTCTTCAGGCGTTTGTAAATGCTGAACTCCCTGGGAAACCCTATCAGTTAGCCATACACGAGCCTATCGCTGCGCTGGGTGGGGTGAAACAACCACACGCTCACATCATGTTTTCCGATCGCAAACCCGATGGCATCGAGCGAACCCCAAGTCAGTATTTCAAACGGCACAACCCGACGAATCCAGAGCGGGGTGGCTGTAAGAAAGACAGTGGCGGTAAAGCGCCTGAAGAACTGAAGAATGAACTGATCTCCAGGCGCGAAAGGTGGGCCAATCTCCAAAATGAGTTTCTCGAAGCCAATGGCCATCCAGCGAGCGTTGATCACCGAAGCAATAAGGATCGCGGCATTCAGGCTACGGCAGAACGTCATCTGGGGCATGTCGGCATTAAGAAGATGACGCCAGAGGAGCGGTCGGGGTATCAAAGCAAGCGTCGTTCTGCTTAAGTGCCTAACGACATCTGCCTTGATCGCTCGAGTGTTCTCCGGAAAAAACTCTTCGGGTAGTTGTGTGGAACCAGCTGTATGTGATGCTACTCAAAGCACACGGAATGGTATTGTTAAAAGTGCTACCATTGGTGCTAATGAAAACAGGAGGCGATTATGGCCCACCAAATATTGTCTGAAACGGCAGCAAGTATTTCCGAGCTAAAACGCAACCCCATGGGCACCGTTGCAGCTGGAGAGGGCTTCCCTGTGGCGATCCTGAATAGGAACGAGCCAGCATTCTATTGTGTTCCGGCTCGCGCATTCGAGAGCATGATGGATCGACTGGAGGATTTGGAATTGAATGCTGTTGCGGATGCTCGCGCAGGCCAGAAGCGAGTGAGGGTCAAGCTCGATGAGCTATGAGCTGGAGTTTCTTGAAGAGGCCTTGGCCGAATGGCACCGGCTGGATGGCTCAATCAAGGCTCAGTTTAAGAAGAAGCTGGCGGAGCGCTTAGTTGAGCCGCGACTACCATCCGCCAAGCTTTCGGGGCACCCCGACCGCTACAAAATCAAGTTGCGCAGTATCGGCTACCGGCTCGTATACGAAGTCCAGGATGATCGATTGGTCGTGCTGGTTGTTGCCATAGGCAAGCGCGACAAGAATGCGGTCTATAGGGCTGCCGAGGGGCGTTGACTCGACACGAATTCCGAGCCAAAGAAAAAGCCGGACTAGGTCCGGCTGGGTGTTGTTGTCAGCCCCTCATTCCTCAATGAGCGGGATGCTCGTGGCAAGGATGGAACGTACAGAATAGTGACTAGTGAATAATCTGAGCGCTGGTACTACCATGCTCGGGAATTTTGACGCTCAACGTAACCTTGAAATTCACTGTCTTGGTTTTGAGCATAGATATGACCGGTAACCAGGGTGGCTGACGCCCTTCTCAGAACCACTGCCCAATGCGGCAAATCTACTCATGTAAATGGAGAAAATCCTGCTATACCTGCTATTCGTAGCAGGTATAGCAGGATTCCTGTTGTTTGATCGTGGGGCCTGTGAGAAGGTACTGGCTCGGTCAAGCGAGTAGTGCCGACCTCGGTTTGGAACTACGGGAGCCTAAAGTGAACAAAAAAATACCCCCTTTGCCAGACACCCCCGTGACTCTGGACGAACCAAAAGATTCAAGCAACCCAAACCCTGGCTATCAGATTCCTAAAGAAAACATGTTTATGTTTCAGCAGTTTTCCGGAGATATTCCCATGGAAAAAATGGGAAACTTTCACTGGCGACCGATCGAGGGCGCGTTGCTGGTTTCTGGAATTAATATGGATGATGGCGGCAGTCGATTGGATGAAGATTTATTTGACGTTATGCGCCATGTGGCTAATATACCTGCCGTCCGAGTGCGCCATGCCAAGTATGTGTTTGAACAATGGTGTGAAGCCCATGACCCTGCCAAGCCTATTTCGCCAGAATATTTTCTCGGATGGTTCAAGGAGAATCCTGTTCCCCCTCTGAATTATTTGGGGCGCCCGATCAAAGCACGAATCACGGTAAATTTACCTGAATCGGATGAACAGCGGGATATCGATCCCGTAGAAATAATATCTAGTGAAGCCTTGTTGGCTAAAGTCGACAAGCTTTCGCCCGATAGTATTGGTTCATTAACCACCTCAGAAATAAGCCTAGCGTTCCAAGGCATTGGTGAATGGACTGCGGAGCAATGGTCGGAGAATATTACACGAGGCGACTGGGCGAAAGTCGATGGTGCTCTGGCTCAACCGGGGAAGCAGGGACGCAATGGTACCGCACTCTGGCGCCCGATCCGACTTGCCTTGGCTGCTCTTGGGCATGACTTGGGCGAACTTGATGACTTCGGTAAAGCGTTTCGGTATCAGGAACTACTGCAGCCTTGGCTGGAAGCGTGGCGCGAAGTGGAAGAAAACAGGAGATGGTACGACGAAAATCCGTAGGCAATATCCGTAGATTGCTTCAATAAATCTCTGAAAACGCTGACTGGCACGGGATCTCAAATCCGTAGAGGGCTGCCTGGAACGTTACGGAAATTATGGTTTTGGCACGCGAATGCGCAGAAGTCATCGGTAAGCAGCACGCTTCCGGTGTTGCTTGATGCATTGGCGTGCTTTTTAACTTTCCGAGGAGATTCACATGCTTCGCCGCAATACCAGTCACTCCACGCCGAGTGTCGTTTATGGAACGACAGAGCAATTCGCTTCCAGCCAATTGGTTCGCGCCCAGTCCGTTCGCAAACGTTTGTGCCTGACGGGCAGTTACTTCGGGGTTGTTCCCGAAAAACTGCCCAGTGGCCGTCTCCGTTGGCCGTTAGGGGGTTAAGCCATGGCTATTTACAATCCAGACAATTTTCCGATTGATGCCTTGCCGCCGTTGCTCCGCGATGCGGTACTAGACTTGCATGAGGTGATCAAGGCACCGATCCCGATTGCCGTGGCCTCGGTCTTGGCTGCCTTGAGCCTGGTTGTTTCGGGACGCCATCGTGTGAAGCGCTTCAATGGCATTGTTACCGGCTTGGCGCTGTACCTTCTCATCATTGCAGAGTCTGGCGAACGCAAGACGTCATCTGACAACTTGGCGATCCTTCCGCTGCTGGAGTTCGACGAACAATTGCTGGCGCGCTGGCGGGAAGCGTTCGCAGAATACCAAGCGGCGATGACTATCTGGGCGACTGAGCGCAATGGGGCGAAGATCGCATTGAAACGCGCCATCGCGGCGGGCTCAGACTGCGAGATGCAGAGGCGGCGCTTGATGGACGTGCTTGAGCGCCAGCCGGTGGAGCCCGTACGTCGCTCGCTCATCCTTCGGGATATTACGCCCGATGCTTTGATCCAGCGCCTCAGCGTCCAGCCGACAATCAGCGTCTTCTCCAGCGAAGGTGGTGCGTTATGCAGTGCCCGGACGTTTAACAATTTGGGACTTTTCAACATCATATGGGAATCCGGGAGCCTGTCGGTCGATCGGAAGAGTCAAGCACCCTTGGTGGTCAAGGACCCGAGCCTAACGCTATCCGTTATGATTCAAGAAGGTCCGCTGAAACAGTTCTCAGAGAACAAAGGTGCCCAGGCACGCAATAGCGGATTTATGGCAAGGTGCTTGGTATCCCAGCCGACCTCGACACAGGGCCAGCGTTTCGAATACAGCGCCTCCGAGATTCAGACCGAAGGGCTGGCAAGGTTCCACACCAGGATTCGCGAACTGTTAGAAGTGGGCTTCGGGGCCCAGCATGATCCGAACGCCGCGAAGCGCCTGCTCCAATTCGACTACTCGGCCAAGGAGTGCGCACGGGAGTACACCAATTCAATCGAAATGCACTTGCAACCGAATGCATTGCTGTCCGATGTCCGTGATGCGGCATCGAAAATCGCCGACAACATGGCGCGGTTGGCAGGCCTGTTCCATCTCTGCAATGACCCCGAGTTAAACGAAATACCCAGTGCGACAGTGAAGCAGGCATGTGCGGTCAGCGATTGGTACCTCGGAGGTTTCAAGCGCGTTTTTGGCGAGGTGAATATTGTTCCCGGCTGGCAGCAGGACGCCGAGTTGCTTCGCAATTTCTTGTTCGAAATGGCAATGCGCCAAAATTGCTGGCAGTTTCGCCAGAACGATCTCCGTCAGTATGCGCCGAATCGCCTGCGGAACCAGCGCTTCGCGGCAGCACTCCAAGTCTTGGCGAACTGGGGCGTAGTCCGGTTCTACTACGTCGGGAAAGTTCGCTGGATTCAGATTGTTCAGGTCACCTCGACTGCGCCCATGATGCCGATGGTCGCGCAAGCGAAGCCTGTTACGCCAAATTTATTTGCGTCTTGAGTCTTGATAGTGGGGCTTGTCTGCTGAGCCCTGTGCTAACAAATATTACGGCCATTGCGCTCCCCTGCGATGGCCGTAGCTTATCTACGCTTGAACTGTGATGTTTTGGTTTTGTTCTTTTCTGTGTCTTGGCGCCGTTTCTGATTTGCTCAATTGCACGATACTTTACGTTTCGTGCTTCATTTTCTTCGGGTTGAAGGCTTTTTTCCATTGGCTATAGCGTCTAAGCGCTGTTCCCAGGCTGCCAAGGCGGCACGCTTTTCTGCTATGTATTCCCATCGGTCATAGTGGGCTGCCTGTACCCCAGAAAGGCCATGGCTCAGAAGTTGGCCGCGGGTATCCTTGTTAATTTTCAAACCAGCCAGCATCGTTTCACAAGTCCGACGAATATCACGCAGGTCGAATGCTTCACCCTTCATGGTTTTGCAGATTTCGGCTGCACGTTTACCTGGAGTTGTATCGACCAGTTGTGTCTTCCCGGATGATGAGAATAGCCAAAGTTTGCTGTGCACAGCTTCTCTGTCTTCCTTCTTGGTTCTGGCCGCTTCCAGGCTATGGGCGCGCTCTATCAATTTCTCCACAATGGCGGCGGCCTTCGGTGCCAGTGGCAATAGATGTTCACGAGGGGTGGTGCGCCTTCCCTTGCTATCCCATAAGCGAAGCGTTTGTGTTTCCTGATCGTAGTCGCTTGCCTTAGCGCGTAGTAATTGCGCCATTCTTTGCCCGCCAGAGAACAGGGCTAGCTTTAATGCTTGGTCAGATAGGTTCGTGTCAGATAGGGCAGCAAGGTAGGTTTTCAGTTCCTCGGCATTCAGCGTACGGTTGCCTCGTTGCACGGCGATAGTGGCGATGATTTCAGCGGGATTGTCCTTTACGCCATAGGCGATCAGTTCGGATGGCAGCTTGGCGTCGAAACGGGCTTTTCTGGCCGCGTTGAATGCGGCTGATAGATAGCTTCGAAGTACCCCTGCTGTTCGCTCCTTGCCTTGCTCAATCACTTTCCGAATCATTGTGGCCGCGTGATCTGAATCTATCTCTGAGGCGGGTAGGGTGGCGATGTCAGGGAACGCCTCGAATACATGCACATTCAAGATTGAACGGGCTTGCCGAGCGCTATCTGTCTTGCCCTTGGCTTTCAGGTGGTCACAGTAGGCGCAGCAAAGGGCCTTTAGGGTGTATTGCTTCTTCCCATCTGTCGCTGCTTGCTCAGCTTCTTTGGCAGCGATTTCAGCAGCTTTGGCTGCTGCCTTCTCTCGCTCAAGTTCTCTTGGGTCGATTCCCTTGTCGATCAGCGTTTGCAGTCGGCGCGCTTCTTCACGTGCGTCGTCCAAGTTCCATACGTTAGTTGATCCGATGGTGATGCGGAGCGGTGTGCCGCTCAGTTTCCCAGCATAGACGAACGACTTTGCTCCGGCAGGGGTAGTGCGAACGCATAGCTGCTTCGGGTCGTCGTCAAAGGCATAGGTCGCTTGATTTCCAGGTGGCGGTTGCAGTTTGCGGATGCGTTCAAGCGTTAGGTGCAGTCGTTCTGTATTGCGAGCCATGACGATACTCCTTGGGGGGCGGGAGCAATGGAATAGTGCTTTAAATCATTTGCTCCCCCATTGCTCCCGAGTGTATCAACGTAGCTCAACATAAAGCAACCTGTTGATTACAAAAATTAACGTATTTACAATGTATTAATGCTTTTTTGCTACTGGAGTCAATCTGTATCAATGCTGATAATCGTCTGTGTTTGATGATTTGTAATCATCAGGTAGCGGTTCGATTCCGTTCGGGGGCACCAGGCAATTCGCCTGTGGTGCCATAGCCGAGGCGGCGTGACAGAACCTCCGCGGCGGCCAGCATGGCCTTGGCTACCGGCCCACTCCATTCTGCGTCAAACTCACCAACCGTGCCCAGGGCAGTAATGCTGGCCACCATGCTTCCCGTATGGTCGTATACCGGTGCGCTGAAGCCATTGATGCCGGGTGTCAGGCTGCCGGTAGCACGTGAAATGCCGTGGCTGCGAATATCGGTAAGGGTTTTTTCCAGCTGGCGCCGAATGGTAGTGATCGCCGTATTGCTGGCCTCCGCGGCTTCCCGCAATTCCTCGTCAAGCATCTTTTTCAGAAAGGGCGAGCGGAAGAAGGCGGCAAAAGCGCGGCCTGTCGCCGATTTCGACAACGAAAGCACGGTACCGTGACGCAAAGTAATGGTTACCGGCGACCCGGAGTCAACGATACGGACAATGGTCGCTCCGCGAGTGCCCCAGACGGCCAGCGCCACGGTTTCCTGGATTTCTTCGCAAAGGGATTCCAGTACGGGGCCGGAGAGTCTTACCGGATCCAGTCGGCCCAACCCGGACAGTCCCAATTGCAGGGCGTAGGCGCCCAGGTCGTAGCGGCCACTGGCTGGATCCTGTTCGACGATGCCAATGCGTAAAAAACTGACCATGTAGCGGTGGGCCTTGGCTGCTGGCATGCCGGCACCCTTGGCGATGTCGCGCAACATCATCGGTCGGTTGGTGGTCGCCAATACGTTCAGTAGACGAAAACCGACCTCAATTGATTGTATGCCCTGGCGGTCGCCGGCAGTTTTGCTAACCATGATCAACTCATCGTGGGAAAGCCTGCATTTTATGCATCTATGGCGTCCTTGAGCACGCCGAATATAATGCGTCGACAAATATACAGGGAGGTCATATGCGAGCAGTCCTCGTGGCAAATCCAAAAGGTGGGGCGGGCAAGACGACGTTGGCAACGAACCTGTCGGGCTATTTTGCCAATCAAGGCAAGAAGACGACATTGTGTGATCTCGATCGTCAGCAGTCGGCGTTGCGCTGGATGGCGTTTCGCGACCCGGCCCTTTCGCCGGTCACCGGCTACTACGCAGGTAACCAGATATCTCTCAGTCTTCCGCGCGAAGCAGACTGGGTTGTCGTTGATGCGCCGGCAGGGTTGCAGGGTTATAAGTTGACGGATTATTTGCGCGCAGTCGACAAGGTCATCGTGCCCTTGGTCCCCTCTGTATTTGATATGGCGGCAACTGAAGATTTTCTTAATTCAATCCGTGGTGAAATTCGTGGTCAGCGAGCCAAAGTCGGGATTGTCGCCATGCGGGTCGATCCGCGCACCCGGGCCGCCAGCATGCTCGAAGAATTCCTCAAGCACTTTGATATACCTATCGTCGCCTATCTGAGAAACACTCAGAACTACGTTAACGTAGCCGCGGCCGGCGCAACCGTGTTTGATCCGCCACGCGCGAAGCATCGCCGGGACGTGGGGCAGTGGTCGACATTGGTCGAGTGGCTTGCTAAGTAAAAGAATTGCCGAATTGTCCTTGACACCTCACGGGGTGCTCCGGATAATGCGCCCCTCTGACGGACGCGGGGTGGAGCAGTTTGGCAGCTCGTCGGGCTCATAACCCGAAGGTCGCAGGTTCAAGTCCTGCCCCCGCAACC
>PHCU01000163.1 GCA_002842345.1 Betaproteobacteria bacterium HGW-Betaproteobacteria-12
GGGCATGGTGCCGAGCTTGATTTCCGGCTGGCCGAACTTGGCCGTGTCGGCGGCGAAGATCATGTCGCACATCATCGCCAGCTCGCAGCCGCCGCCCAGCGCGAAGCCGGCGACGGCGGCGATCACCGGCTTGCGCGCGGTCTTGATGCGTTCCCAGCCGGTGGTGATGTAGTCGGCCTTGTAGGCGTGCATGTAGTCGTAATCCTTCATCGCACCGATATCGGCGCCGGCGGCGAAGGCTTTGTCATTGCCGGTGATGACGATGCAGCCGATCTGCTCGTCGGCCTCGAAGGAATCGATGGCGCTGGCGATGCCGGCCATCACTTCGGCGTTCAGGGCGTTCATCGCCTGCGGCCGGTTGAGGCGGATCAGGCCGACCTTGCCGAGGGTTTCGATCAGTACCACGTGGGTCATGTCTGCTCTCCAAAAAAATTGGTCGCCCCGTCACGGGCGATCCAGGTCGAAGTTTTGCTCTTGTTGCGCCAGCGGCCGCTCGCCTGTCCCGATTTCCGGTATGGGGAAAGCGGTCGGTTCGAGGGCCGTTTGGTCGGTGGCCGACATATTAACCATGCAGCCGCTGCCGATGTAGTCCTTGGCGGCTTCACGGGCGGTGCGTGCCTTGGCCGGCGTGCGGGAAGCAGCGGTTGATGTCGCTTAAAGCGATACAAGATGGAAGTGTTACTATGAAAATATGTAATACATCGTCAGGCTACCATGCGCACCCAGCACTATCTGAATTCCCTGTTTTCGCCGCACTCGATCGCCATCATCGGCGCCTCCGAGCGCGCCGGGTCGGTTGGTGCGGTGATCCTCGGCAACCTGCTGGCCGGGGGCTACAAGGGCAAAATCTTCCCGGTCAATCCGTGCCATGCGACGGTGCTCGGCCAGCCGTGCTGGCCGTCGATCGAGGCAGTCGGCGCCCGCGTCGAGCTGGCGATCATCGCCACGCCGGCGCGGACCATTCCGGAAATCATGGAACAGTGCGGCCGGGCCGGCGTGCGCAACGCCATCATCGTCGCCAGCGGCTTTGGCGAAACCGGCAACAGCGGCGCCCTGCTCGAACGCAAGATGCGCGAGATCGCCCGCACCGGCGGTGTGCGCATTCTCGGCCCGAACTGCATCGGCATCATGCGCCCGGACCAGAAGCTGAATGCTGCCTATACCCGTATTCCGGCGCAGGCCGGCGAGCTGGCGCTGGTCTCGCAATCGGGGGCGATGTGCTCGGCGGTGCTCGACTGGGCGGCCGGCAACCACATCGGCTTTTCCTCGCTGATCTCGCTTGGTGGCAGTAGCGATGTCGATTTCGGCGAAATCCTCGATTACCTGATCTACGACGAGCAGACCCGCCACATCCTGATCTACGTCGAGCAGATCCGTAATGCGCGGCGCTTCATGAGCGCCCTGCGCTCGGCGGCGCGGGTCAAGCCGGTGATCCTGCTCAAGGGCGGCCGGCATGCGCCCGACGCTGTGGCTAGCAGCGACGCGGTGTTCGACGCCGCCATCCGCCGTGCTGGCGTCGTCCGCGTGCAGAACGTGGACCAGCTGTTTCACGCCGCCAAGGCGCTGTCCAGCGGCTTCCGGCCGCGCGGCCGGCAACTGGCGATCCTGACCAACGGCGGCGGGCCGGG
Organism: Betaproteobacteria bacterium HGW-Betaproteobacteria-12; assembly: GCA_002842345.1. Classification (GTDB taxonomy): domain Bacteria; phylum Pseudomonadota; class Gammaproteobacteria; order Burkholderiales; family Rhodocyclaceae; genus Azonexus. Next base: position 1,629 of record PHCU01000163.1, read on the forward strand.
GGTGATGGCCGCCGACCGGGCCGGCGACCTGGGCATTCCGCTGGCCCGCCTGGCCAGCGATACCACGGAAAAGCTCGACCGCCTGCTGCCGCGCGGCTGGGCGCATGGCGGCATGATCGACATCGGCGGCGACGCCACGCCGGAACGCTACCGCGACGCGCTGCTCGCCGTCGCCGGCGACCCGAACGTGCACAGCACGCTGGTGCTGATGGCGCCGCACGCCATGGCCGAGCCGCTGGCCGTGGCCGAAGCCATCGTCGAGGCCGCCGGCAAGAGCACGCCGGCCATCTGCTGCTGCCTGATGGGCAGCGGCCAGGTCGCCGAAGCCCGGCAACGGCTCGAAGACGCGCGACTGCCGGTATTCCCGACGCCGGATACGGCGATCGAACTGTTCCACAACATCGCCAAGTACTACCGCAACCAGAAACTGCTGGTGCAGACACCGGGGCCGGCCGGCAAAGCTGGCGCCGCCCGCGCCGGCAATCCGCGTCTGCTGGTCGAGTCGCTGCTCGCCGAACGGCGCAGCGTGCTGTCGGTGATGGAGTCGAAGGCGCTGCTCAGCGCCTACGGCATCGCCGTGTCGCAGACGGTGGTTGCGCGCAGCCCGACCGAAGCCATCTTCATTGCCCAGCAACTCGGCTTCCCGGTGGCGATGAAAATCGACTCGCCGGATCTGGCGCAGAAATCCGAAGCCGGCGGCGTGCGCCTCAACATCGCCAGCACCGAGTCGGTGCTCAGCGCCTACCAGGACATCGTCGGCGCCGTCCGCCAGCGCCATCCCGAAGCGCGCATCAACGGCGTCTCGATCGAACCGCACCTGGCGCGCGCCAATGCCCACGAAATCATGATTGGCTCCTTCCGCGACCCGGTCTTCGGCCCGGTCATCAGCTTCGGCGCCGGCGGGGCCGACAACGCGCTGTTCAGCGACCGGGCGCTGGCCCTGCCGCCGCTCAACACCTACCTGGCGCGCGACCTGATCGATTCGACGCGCATTGGCCAAGCACTCGGCCAGGACGGGCCGCAGCCGGCGATCGACCGGACGCTGCTGGAAAAGGTGCTGGTCGGCATCTCCGAACTGGTCTGCGAACTGCCCTGGGTGCGCGAGCTGGAAATCAACCCGCTGATCGTCGACGAACACGGCGCCATCGCCGCCGATGCGCGCATCGTCATCGACCATGCCGGCGGCGCCGAGCGCGGCGACTTCGGCCATCTGGCGATCTGCCCCTATCCATCGCAGCTGCAGCAGCAGTGGCAGATCGACGGCGCCAGCGTCACCGTCCGTCCAGTGCGCCCGGAAGACGCGCCGCTGGAACAGGCTTTCGTCACCAACATGTCGGAGGAGTCGCGCTTCTTCCGCTTCATGGACGCCATCCGCGAACTGCCGCCGAGCCTGCTCGCCCGCTTCACGCAGATCGACTACAGCCGCGAAATGGCCCTGCTCGCCACGGTCAACGAGGACGGCAAGGAGCGCCTGGTCGGCAGCGCCCGCTATGCGCTGTCGCCCGACGGCGAATCGGTCGAATTCGCCCTGGCCGTCGCCGACGACTGGCAGCAATGCGGCCTCGGCCGGCGCCTGATGGGAGCCCTGATCGACTGCGCCCGCCAGGCCGGCTACCGGACCATGGTCGGCGACGTGCTGTCATCGAACGCCAAGATGCTGCGTCTGATGGAAAGTTTCGGCTTCGCCATCCTGCCGCATGCGGAGGACCGCAGCGCCAAGCGTATCGTCAAGTCGCTGCTGGCTTGATCGCCTGAACACCTCGCCGCGACTCAAGCCCGACCTCGGCAAGTGGCGACTTTGTCGGAAAGACTACGGGTGGTGTTACCGCAAGTAACTGATTTCATGGGCAGCGGCGATGGCGCATGTCTTGCGTGTGCAAACTTTCCCGATCAATTTTCCGCACGCCTTCCGGACATGAGAAAACCGACCCTCTATCAAAGCTTGAAAGCCAAACGCCGCAGCAAGTCGCTGGTCATCGGGGTCACCTGGTACACCGCCGAGACCTGGGCGCAGGTCAAGGCCAGCGCCACGGACCCGGAATGCTTCGAGGAGTCCTTCGAGAAATGGAAGGCGATGGCCGTCGCGGCGCGCCGCAACTTCCAGCGTTCCGGGGTGCTCGCCCTCGAATGCCAGATCGTTCCAGAGGAATTCTTTGCCTGGTGCGCGCAGAACAATCAGGAAAACAATTCCACCGCCCGCGGCGAGTTCGTTTCGGAAAAGCTCAGCGCTGCCCACGCGGCCACCGCCTGAGCCCACCGCCAACCCGGCGCCTGGCTGACGCAGCGGCGCGAGCGCTTGTGCAACCAAACGCGATTTGGCGCATCGAATCCGGTAGCGGCGAGATTCGCCGCGGGGGCGGCCAGCCGCCCCGGCCCGACGAGACGAGGTCACCATGAACGACACGACGCAAGCCGGCATCGAGCGCCGGATCATCGAGCAGATCGCCGATGCCCTGATCTATGCCGACACTAACGGCGTCATCCGCCAGTGGAACGCCGCCGCGACGGCGTTGTTCGGCCATTCATCCGCGCAGGCGCTTGGCCAGAGCCTCGACCTGATCATTCCGGAAAACCTGCGCGCCGCCCACTGGAGCGCCTTCGACCAGGCCCTGGCGCAGGGCTCGACCCGGCTGCACGGCCGGCCGACGCTGACCCGGGCGCTGACCGCGGATGGCCGGACCATCTACGTCGAGATGAGCTTCGCGCTGGTCACCGATGCCGGCGGTACGGTCGTCGGTTCCGTCGCCGTGGCCCGCGATGCGACGCAGCGGCGGCAGGAGGAGAAGGAACTGCGGGCGCGGCTGGCGGCGTTGGAGCGGGGTGGCGGAGGCGCTGCCGCGTAATCTTTAGGCCTGTGTCCGGGCCGAGGCGGCGATGCGCTCGCCGGCCAGGCGCTGCTTTTCCAGGATGTGGGCGACCAGCCACTGATCACTGTCGGTGATGTGTCGCGCCAGCCAGTCGCGCAGGAAATCGATCAGGGTCGCCTTGGCCAGACGCTCCCCGGCGCGTAGGCGGGCGCGCAGATCGTTGATGGTTTCGGCAAAGGACAGGTGCTCGTCGAAGTGGGCCGTCGCATCGGTGTGCTTTTCCTGATCGTAGCCATACTGCCTGGCCAGATCTTCCTCGCACCAGAAGTGGTACAGCGCATAGCCCAGCAGTTCGTGCAGGATGCGTTCCCACACGGCGCTGCTGCTGTCCTCGCGCAGCTCGAGATTGACCTTGTTGAACAGCTTGAGCAGGGTGCGGTGCTGCAAGTCGATCTCGCCGATGCCCGTCTCGAATTCGCGCTGCCAACACAGTTTTCCCACTGGATTCATCTTTCACGATCCCTAGAAGGGCAGGGGCGCCGCTGCCCCATCCCGGATAGTCAATGCGGCGCCACGCCGGCGCCCGAATGCGCCGCAAATACTATTGTCATCAGGCCCGGCCGGGCTTGCGATAAGTCAACGGATGGCCACAGCGCGCCATCCAGCCGTCAAGGCCGGCGCAGCGGCGCCACCATGGCGTCGAGGGTCTGCAGGCGGAACAGTCCGCGGTGCGAGGCGTGCAGCCTGCCGCTGCGGTCGAAGACATGGATATGGGGCAGGCTGGGTTCGGGAAACGGGCCGAGATTGGTGAGGCCGAGAATGGCCAGCGGCAGGTCGAGTTGCCGTTCGCTGGCGAAGTGCCGGAGCTGTCCGGCGTCATTCAGCGTCGACACGGCAATAATCCGGATCTCGCGTTGTTCCGGCAGTGCCGCGAAGCGCTGCAGTTCGCCAAGGCTCTTGCGCGAAGCCAGCGACTCGGCCGACCAGAAGACAACGACGGTGATCGCCCCGCGCGTATCCGCCAGCGTCAGGCGGCTGCCATCCAGCTGCTGCACTTCGAGCACGGGCGCCCCGGTCGCATCGCTGCCGATGGCGGCGGGCGTAGCCAGCAGCAGCGGCAGCAGCGCGGCCAGCAGTCGGCCGCGCCATGAACGGGGCGCCGGGGGTGAGTGGGAAATGGGCTGTTCTGGGGTGGGCTTCATGCCGAACTCCGGTTCGCTGTTGTTGGGGGTTGAGGAGAAAAGAGGCCGGTCGTGCTCCTTCCGGGTGAAAACTATGGCCCAAAACGCGCGCCGCGGTTCCCGCCAGCGCGGGAATTATTGTCGCTTGCAGCAGCACACCATAGCCCGCAAATTGCAAGGCAGATAGCGACGGAACGAAACATTGGGTCGATCATTCGTGACGGGCGGGAACCGGCCGCAAGCCGACGGACGAGGTAGCCAGTTGAATGGCCGGTACGCTTCAAAAGGGGCGTTTCTACGCAAATGGCCCCATATCTTTTTAAGATTAACAGATCACAAATGAACGTTAATGGCGAATTAGAGATCATATGTGAGCTGTTAAGAATCAAATAAGATTGACAAAATCCACACCAGGCATAGATAATGCGGTTGTCAAATTCTTGTTCTAACGCTCACATGGAATCTTTAAATAAGCTTAAGAGTTCACAAATGAGCGCTAAAGCTGCATCAATGCCCGCGCCGGTGACTCGCGCGCTGCAAAAGCTGGGGCAGGACCTGGCATTGGCGCGGCGTCGCCGCCGGCTCACACAGGCGTCGATGGCGGAGCGTATCCAGACTTCGGTTGCAACGCTGCGCCGGATGGAGAAGGGCGACGCGCGCATCCCATTCGGATTAATTGCGCAGGCGCTCTTTGTTCTGGGGGCGTTAGGCAGAATCGACTCGCTCCTCGACACGGCGAACGATGAAATCGGGCTGTCGCTGATGAATCAGCAGTTGCCGCAGCGTGTTCGGACCAAGGGCGGCAAGCCTCCTTCAGGAGCGCTGTAGTCATGGCGTCGATTCAGAAAGCGGTCAAGGTTGCACTGGGGCAGTCGGCGCTCCCCTTGGGGGCGCTGACCTACAGCAAGGACGGTGGCCGCGAATACTCGACGTTCGCCTATGAGGCGGCCTGGCTCGCGGATGCGAACCGATTCGAGGTCTCACCTGACCTGCCGCTCGTCTCCGGCCATCAATTCCGCAAGGCGCCTGCCAAGGAAGACTCCCTGTTCCACTTCGCGTTCGCAGACACCGAGCCGGACGGCTGGGGCTGCCGGGTTATCGCGCGAGACCACGCCAAGCGCCGCAAGGCGGCCCAGGCCGGCGGCCTGCCGGCACCTGGCGCCTCCCTTAATGAGATGGACTACCTCCTGGGCGTGGATGACATGAGCCGTATCGGCGCCCTTCGATTACTGGACGCAGAAGGAGGGTTTCTGCGCACCATTGAGGATGGTGGCCACGCCACCCCACCGCTGCTCGAACTGTCACATCTGATGGCGGCATCGCGCGCGGTCGAGATGAACAAGGAAACCGAAGCTGACCTGCGCTACCTGCGTGGCCGGGGTACCTCCGTGGGTGGCATGCGCCCGAAGTGCACGGTCGTCGACGATGACGGTCATCTGGCCATCGGCAAGTTTCCCAGTATCAAGGACGACCGCAGTGTCACCCGCGGCGAGGTACTCGCCTTGCATCTGGCCAGGACAGCCGGGATTTCAGTTGCCGAGTCGCGTGTGGTGATGTCCGACGACATCCCGGTCGCGCTCATTCGCCGTTTCGACCGGCTCAATGGCGGCCGCATCCCCTACTTGTCGGCCGCTTCCATGATGCAGGCTTCCCGCCAGGGTGACCACGCCTACACCCAGATTGCGGATGTCATCATCGCCAAGAGCGTTAATCCGGGCCGGGACCTTGAGGAGCTGTGGCGCCGAATGGCCTTCAACCTGCTCATTACCAACGTCGATGACCACCTTCAGAATCACGGCTTTCTCCATGTCGCGCATGGCCAATGGCGCCTGGCGCCGGCTTTCGACATCAATCCCTTCCCTGACAAGGACCAGGAACTGAAGCTTTGGCTTGATGAGGCCTACGGGCCCGTGGATTCGATTGAGGCCGTGGTTGGCCGGGCGGTCTATTTCCGCTTGGATGGCGCTGTGGCTCGACGGGTATTGAGCGAGGTGTACACCGCGATTCGGAACTGGAAACAGGTAGCCACGTCGGCGGAAGTCGGCATGTCGGCCCAGGACCTGGATGACTTTGCCCCGTCCTTCGAGAACGAGCAAATGCGCGTCACGGAGACCCTCCTCCGCTGAGAGCTATCGAATTGTGCCGTAGAACCCCGGCACTTCAGCCCGGGGATATCAGGCACTCACGGCTCAATGCTTGCGCAGGTTCTGCTTTGGGTCGATAGCTGCAGTACGGTTGTTGTGCGACAAAGGCCAACGGCGGCCGGCTAGCCGCCACCCCAATCCCCAAATCCCTAGCTGCAGCATTGGATTACACCAACCAGCCCGGCGGCCGTTTGTCGAGGAAGGCGGCGATGCCGTCCCTGGCTTCTTCGGTGGCGCGCTGGCGGGCGATGCGCTGGGCGGTTTCCTCACTGAGCGTCTCGTCGATCGGTTGGCCGCTGACCGCTGCGATCAGGTCCTTGGCCGCCTTCTGGGCCTGCGGGCCGCCCTGCAGCAGGGTTTCCGCCAGTTGGCCGACGCAGGCATCGAGCACTTCGGCTTCGACGACTTCGCCGACCAGGCCGATGGCCAGGGCGCGCTGGGCGCTGATCCGCTCGGCGCTCTGGAAGTAGCGCAGCGCGTGGCGTGGGCCGATGGCGCGCAGCACGTAGGGGCTGATCGCCGAGGGGATGATGCCGAACTTCACTTCCGAGGTCGAAAACACCGCGTCGCTGCTGGCCACCGCCATGTCGCAGGCGGCGGTCAGGCCGGTGCCGCCGCCCAGCGCGGCGCCCTGGACGCGGGCGATGGTCGGCTTCTTCATGCCGGCCAGCGTGCGCAGCATGGCGGCGAAGCGGCGGGCGTCATCGAGGTTCTGTTCGTGCGTGAAGCCGGCGGCGCGCTTCATCCAGTTGAGGTCGGCGCCGGCCGAGAAGTGCTTGCCGCGCCCGCCGAGGACGACAACGCGCACGGCCGGGTCGGCGTCGAGTTCGTGGCAGGCCAGGGTCAGTTCGTCGATCAGTTGTTCGTCGAAGGCGTTGAACACGGCCGGGCGGTTCATCCAGATGGTGGCGATCTTGCCGGCCCGTTCGATTTCCAAGGTCTGATACATGGCAGTCTCCTCAGCGGTTATTGAAGGCCGGCTTGCGCTTGTCGACGAAGGCAGCCATGCCTTCTTTCTGGTCGTCCAGCGCAAAGGTCGAGTGGAAAACGCGGCGCTCGAACAGTAGACCCTCGTTCAGCGATGACTCGTAGGCGCGATTGACCGATTCCTTGATCATCATCACCACCGGCAGCGAGAAGTTGGCG
>PHCU01000019.1 GCA_002842345.1 Betaproteobacteria bacterium HGW-Betaproteobacteria-12
TGATTGACCGGCGTTGTCGCCATTACACCGAGAATCCCGCACATAGTCTGTTCCTGCCTAACTGAATCGAATTCGTTTTGCCAGATCGTCCGGCAACCACTGCCGGGCGACCATCACGGCTGTTTCCAGCGGCGGCGCCAGCGTCGCCTCCCGCCACCACGCCTGCTTCGGGGCGGCGGTCATGCCGCCCAGCCCGACCAGGACCATCACCACCAGCACGCCGCGCGCCAGGCCGAACAACATGCCGAGCAGCCGGTCCGAAACGCTCAAGCCGAGCGCCTTGACCATGCGGCTCAGCGCCAGCCGGATCAGCGCCATCACCAGCAGCACGCCGACGAAAATCAGGACACAGCCACCAAGCGTGCGCACCGCCGGGTCGGTGGCCACCGTGGCGAGCAAAGCATTGCCTACCTGTGGACCAAACTCGATGGCGGCAAAAATACCGATGATCCAGGCCAGCAAGGCAATGATCTCGCCGATCACGCCGCGCCACAGTCCGAACAACAGCGAAAACCCGATGACCGCAATGGCCACGTAGTCGAACACCGTCATTGGCGCGCTGTGACGACGCCGGAGACGCCGATTTTCTGCATTTTGGCCAGCGCCTTGTCGGCGGCCTCGCGGCTGGCGAAGGGCCCGGCGCGGACACGCGTCTTGCGGCCCTGCGGGGTATCGAGCGGCTCGCTGAAAACCTTGATGCCCTGCTCGCCGAGCTTGGCCTTCAGGTTCTTGACATTGGCTTCGCTGGTGAAAGCGCCGATCAGCACCAGATATTCGCCGGACGACTTGGCCACCGGCACCTCCTGCGCCTGGCCAGCCAGAATGGCCGCGGCGCGCTTGGCCTCATCGGTCTTGGGGGATGTTTTTTCGGCCGGCTTCTCGGCAGGTTTTTCGGCCGGCTTGATGACGGGCTTCGCCGGCAGCTTTTCCTGCGGCTTCTCCGGCATCTTTGCCGCCGGCTTGTCCTCGGCCTTGTCGCGAACCACTTCGACCACGCGCGCGCTCGGCGCCAGCTCGGGCTTCGGTACGGCTGGCGGAACAACGCTCGGCGCGGCTGCAGGTTCGACCGGCGCGACCGCGAACTTCGGCGCAAACGGTTTCTCGTCCTGGCCGGGAATGCGGATTTCGACATCCTGCATGGCTTGCCGCGGCTCGTTGTCCATGACCATCGGCAGCACGACGGCGACCACGGAAACGAAGGCGACCGCCCCCACCAGCCGGCGTCGGGCACGTTTCTCGAGTTGCAGCTGAGCGTCGTTGTCTTCCATGAATCAGGATTTCTTCCGCAGCGCCGAGAGTGCCTCGGCTACCGTGTGGAACGAACCAAAAACGACGATTCTATCACTTTCGGCGGCCTGCCCCTTGGCCGCCCGCATCGCCGTCCCGGCCGAGTCGTGGCAGATCACCTCGCCGCCGAGCTCGCCGGCGGCGATGATGGCCGCCAGTTTTTCCGCCGGCGTGCCGCGCGGACCGCCCAGCGTTGCCGCGTGCCAGACGTCGACCCGGCCGCGCAGCGCGGCCAGCGCGCTGGCAATGTCCTTGTCGGCGAGCATGCCGACCACGGCATGGGTGCGGTCGAAGAAGCCCATGTTCGAGAGATTGTCGGCCAGCACCTTGATCGCCTGCGGGTTGTGGCCGACGTCGAGGACGATCGCCGGCTTGCCCGGCACGACCTGGAAGCGCCCGGCCAGTTCGGTTTCGATCAGCCCCGGACGGATCGCCTGCATGGTCACCGGCAGCTGGTCGGCAATCACCTCCAGCGCGGCCAGCGCGACCGTCGCGTTGTACAGCTGGGTCGGACCGCGCAAGCCGGGATAGGCCAGCGCGCGCTTGACCACCTGTTCGCCATGGCGACACCACCAGCGCCATTGCAGACGGTTCTCGGCGGCCTCCGCGCCCGGCCGCTCGAAGCCGAAATCGCGGCCGATCAGGCGCAGGTCGGCGCCGATCGCCGCGGCGTGATCGAGCAGGCGCTGCGGCGGCTGCGGGTCGGCGCACAGCGCCGGCTTGCCGCTACGGTAGATGCCGGCCTTCTCGAAGCCGATCGATTCGCGGTCGGGGCCGAGCCACTCGGTGTGATCGAGCGCCACCGTGGTGACGATGGCAACATCCGACTCATAGGCATTGACCGCATCAAGCCGACCGCCGAGGCCGACTTCCAGCACCGCCGCCTCGACGCCGGCGGCGGCGAAGACTTCCCAGGCGGCCAGGGTGCCGAATTCGAAATAGGTCAGCGCCACGCCGCTCGCCTGGCGCGCCGCCTCGACCCGCTCAAAGGCTGCGCACAGCACTTCGTCGCTGGCCGGAACGCCGTTCAGACGGACCCGCTCGTTGTAGGCCAGCAGGTGGGGCGAGGTGTAGCAACCGACCTTGTAGCCGGCCTTGCCGATGATGTTTTCCAGATAGGCGCAGGTCGAACCCTTGCCATTGGTGCCGCCGACAGTGATTACCGGACAGTGCTGCACCTGCCCGAGCTGCGCCTTGACCGCACGGATGCGCTCGAGGCCCAGCTCGATACCAGCCTGACCTTTCGGGTGCAGGCCTTCGAGATGGACCAGCCAATCAGATAAGTTCATAGGGTCGGGTTGCCTGAGATCCAGGATCGAGTCGGCGATCGGTTTTACTCGATCCTAAGCACTCGATCTTCGATCCTGCTGTCACGCGGCGGCCGGCAGCTTCTGCAGCAGCGCCAAGGTGCGTGCCACCTGGTCGCGCAATTCGCGGCGGTCGACGATCATGTCGATGGCACCCTTTTCAAGCAGGAATTCGGAACGCTGGAAGCCTTCCGGCAGCGTTTCGCGCACGGTCTGTTCGATGACGCGCGGGCCGGCGAAGCCGATCAGCGCCTTCGGCTCAGCGATGACCACGTCGCCGACGAAGGCGAACGAAGCCGAGACGCCGCCCATGGTCGGGTCGGTAAGGATCGAGATGAAGGGCAGGCCGGCTTCCGACAACTTGGTCAGCGATGCCGTTGTCTTGGCCATCTGCATCAGTGAGAACAGGCCTTCCTGCATGCGCGCGCCGCCGGAAGCGGTGATGCAGATGAACGGCATCTTCTGCTCGATCGCCGCCTGGACGCCGCGCACGAAGCGCTCGCCGAGCACCGAGCCCATCGAGCCGCCCATGAAGTCGAACTCGAAGGCGGCGGCGACGACCGGCATGTTCTTGATGGCGCCCTGCAGGACGACCAGCGAGTCGCTTTCGCCGGTATCGCGGTTGGCCTCCATCAGGCGGTCCGGATATTTCTTGGAGTCCTTGAATTTCAGGCTGTCGACCGGTAGCACTTCGGCGCCGATCTCGTAGCGGCCTTCGGGATCGAGCAGCACGTCGAGGCGCTGACGGGCGTCGATGCGGTGATGGTGGCCGCACTTCGGGCAGACCTGCAGGTTGTTCTGCAGGTCAGTGGCGTAAAGCACCGCCTCGCACGCTGGACACTTGCTCCACAGGCCTTCCGGCAGATTGCCGCGGCGCTGCTGGGCGCCCTGTTCGCGCTTGATTTTCGGGGGCAGCAGTTTGGTCAGCCAGCTCATTTCTTTACCTCATCCACACCGCGACGAATGTCCGCCACCAGCGTCTTGACGTTGGCACAGGCGGTTTCGGCAGTCGATTTTTCGATTTCTTCAATAATCCGGCTACCGACGACGATGGCATCGGCAAAGGCGGCGATGCGCGCCGCGGTGGCCGCATCGCGGATGCCGAAGCCGACGCCGACCGGCAGGCCGGTCTTCTCGCGGATCGCCGGCAGGCGCTCGGCGACGGCCTCGACGTTGAGTGCGCCGGAACCGGTAACGCCGGCCAGCGACACGTAATAAACGTAGCCGCTGGCGATTGCCGCCACCTGGGCGATGCGCTCCGGCGTCGAGGTCGGGGCGATCAGGAAGATCGGATCCATACCGTGCGCCTTCATCGCCGCACCGAAGGTCACCGCCTCTTCCGGCGGGTAGTCCACCACCAGCACACCGTCTACGCCGGACTGCGCGGCCTTCTCGGCAAACTTTTCCAGACCCATCGCTTCGATCGGGTTGGCATAACCCATCAGCACCACCGGGGTCCTGTCGTCCACCGTACGGAAGGCCGACACCAACTGCAGCACCTTGCGCAGCGTCATGCCCTTGGCCAGCGCCCGCTCGGAGGCGCGCTGAATGGTCGGGCCGTCGGCCATCGGATCGGAAAACGGCACGCCGAGTTCGATGACATCGGCCCCGGCTGCGACCAGCGCCTGCATCAGCGGCACGGTCAGCGCCGCCTCGGGGTCGCCGGCGGTAATGAACGGAATCAGCGCCTTGCGGCCTTCGCCGTCGAGGCGCTGAAAAGCTTTCTGGATTCTCGACATCAGAAGGTAATCCCGGATTTCTCGGCCACGGTGTGCATGTCCTTGTCACCCCGGCCGGAGAGGTTGACCAGCAGAATCTTGTCTTTCGCCAACGTCGGCGCCAGTTTGACGGCATAGGCCAGCGCGTGGCTGGATTCGAGCGCCGGAATGATGCCTTCGAGGCGGCACAGATTGTGGAAGGCTTCCAGCGCCTCGGCGTCGTTGATCGGTTGGTACTCAGCACGGCCGATGTCCTTCAGCCAGGCGTGTTCCGGGCCGACGCCCGGGTAGTCGAGACCGGCCGAGATGGAGTGCGTCTCGATGATCTGACCATCCTCGTCCTGCAGTAGGTAGGTGCGGTTACCGTGCAGCACGCCGGGCACGCCGGCGGTCAGCGAGGCGGCGTGATGGCCGGTTTCGATGCCCTCGCCGGCCGCTTCGACACCGATCAGGCGCACGTTCGGCACATCGATGTAGGGGTAGAAGATGCCCATGGCGTTGGAACCACCACCGACCGCGGCAATCACCGCATCCGGCTGACGGCCGGCCATTTCAGGCATCTGCGTCAGGCATTCCTCGCCGATGATCTTCTGGAAGTCGCGCACCAGCATCGGGTAGGGATGCGGGCCGGCGACGGTGCCGATGATGTAGAAGGTGTCGTGGATATTGGTCACCCAGTCGCGCATCGCTTCGTTGAGCGCATCCTTCAGCGTCTTCGAGCCAGATTCGACGGGCACGACGGTGGCGCCGAGCAGCTTCATCCGGTAGACGTTGGCGGCCTGGCGGCGTACGTCCTCGCTGCCCATATACACCACGCATTCCATGCCATAGCGGGCAGCCACCGTGGCGGTGGCGACGCCGTGCTGGCCGGCCCCGGTCTCGGCGATGACGCGCGGCTTGCCCATGCGCTTGGCGAGCATGGCCTGGCCGATGCAGTTGTTCACCTTGTGGGCGCCGGTGTGGTTCAGATCCTCGCGCTTGAGATAGATCTGCGCGCCGCCGAGCAGTTCGGACCAGCGCTTGGCGTGGTAGATCGGCGACGGCCGGCCGACGAAGTGCTTCAGCTCATATTCGTACTCGGCGCGAAAGGCCGGATCGACCTGGGCCGCCGCATAGGCGGCCTTCAGTTCGTCGAGCGCGCCGAACAGCGTTTCGGCAACGAATACGCCGCCATAGGGACCAAAATGGCCCGTGGCGTCGGGGAAGTTATATTGACTCATCGGCTTTCCGTACTGCCGCCACGAAGGCAGCGATTTTTTGGTGATCCTTAATGCCCTTGCTCGCCTCGACGCCGGAGGAGACATCGACTGCCACCGGGCGCACCCGCTTGATCGCATCGCCGACATTGTCGGCGTTCAATCCGCCGGAGAGCACCAGATGACCGGGCAGCCCTGGCGGAATCAGCTGCCAGTCGAAGACATGGCCGCCACCGCCGTAGCCATCCACGAAGGCATCGAGCAACAATCCCCGGGCATCGGGAAACGAGCGCGCGAATTCTACCAGATCGAGCCCCGGCCTCACCCGCGCCGCGCGCAGCCAAGGTCTTGAAAATTGACGGCAATACGTCGCATCTTCGTCGCCGTGAAACTGCAGCAGGTTGAGCGGTACAGTGGCACAGGCGGCGCGCACCGCCTCCGGTGTCTCGTTGACGAACAGGCCGACAACGTCGACGAAGGGCGGAACCCGCCGTGCCAGTTCGGCCGCCCGTCGCGGCTCAACATAGCGCGGGCTGGGCGGATAGAAGACGAAACCGATGGCGTCGGCGCCGGCGGCAACGGCGGCATCGATGTCTTCCTCGCGGGTCAGACCGCAGATCTTGATGCGGGTTTTCATGTCAGCAATCCATCGAGAACATCGTCGGCCGGGTCGGGCAGCCCCCAATGCGGCTCGTAGGCCGGGCCGCGGAAGTACAGGCCGTCGGGCGAAAAGGTCGGCGCCGCCAGCGTGCGATCCTTCATCTGCAGCAATTCGTCAACCCAGCCAGGCGCCTGCGCCCCCTTGCCGATGTAGACCAGCGTTCCGACCAGGTTGCGCACCATATGGTGCAAGAAGGCCGAGGCGGCGAAATCGAAGACGAACATCGCGCCGCACTGGCGTACGGAAGCGTGGGTCATCAGCTTAATCGGCGACTTGGCCTGGCATTCGGCAGCGCGGAAGGCGGAAAAGTCATGCTCGCCCGGCAAGCGGGCGCTGGCTTGTTGCATCGCACTCAGGTCGAGCGGCAGGTGAAACCAGCCCACCCGGCCCTGCCACAAGCCGGGGCGTTGCGGCCGGTTGAGCAGCAGATAGCGATAGCGACGGCCATGGGCACTGAAGCGGGCGTGGAACTCGTCGCCAACCTGCTGCGCCCAGCGCACCGCAACGCCTTCCGGCAGATGCGAATTGACGCCGCGAACCCAGGCGCTCAGCGGCCGGTCGACCGGCGCGTCGAAATGCACTACCTGCTGCGTTGCATGCACGCCAGCATCGGTCCGCCCGGCGCACAGCGTGCCGACGCGCTGGCCGGCGATGGCGGCCAGCGCCACTTCCAGGGCGTCCTGCACGGTGCCACCGCCGGCTTGGCTCTGCCAGCCGCGGAAGTTGGTACCGCAATACTCCACACCGAGGGCCACTCTCATGCGACGAGGGCTCCGAGCAGGCTGGCGGTGACCAAAACGGCCAGCAAGGTGTCGCGTGCAACCCATGGCGGCAGCGCAAGATGCAGAACCTCCGGGCCGGCGAGCGGCATGGAGTCGGAGCGGAGCATGCGACGCCAGCCGCCTTTCTCCGGAGCCACCTTGAGATGATCAAGGACCAGCGACAAGCGTACGACGAGGCGCTCGGTATCCAGACCAATAACCCGGCAGGGGTGCAACAGCCCCCACAGGGCACTAACCAGCCCATCGCGACCGAGGCGATGAAACAGCCAGGCCAGACAGCCGAGCATGACGACCAGCCGCAGCGCGTGCAGGTTAGCGTCGGCGATGCCTTCGTAGGTCGGCGCCCAGGGCATATCTTGATAGGCTTCGCCGGGCACGTTGTAGGCCAGGATCAGCCAGAGTGTCAGCAGCAGCCAGCGGGCGCGCCGAACATAGCCCCACCACGGACGCAGGACACCGCCGCCCAAAACCAGTACGCCAGCGGCCAGCAGCAGCACACCAGCATAGCCGAGAGCCTGTAGCGCCAGCACGGCGGCCAGCCAGATGATCAGGGCACAGGAAGGATGCAAATCGGGCTCCCAAAATGCACATGGCCCCTCGCGGGGCCATGTGCCGTTCGCAAGCCGCGATTCTACTCGCCTATGCGGGCAAGTATCGCCTGCGCCTGTTCGACGAGGTCGGGCGAACCTTCGCCGAGCACTTCCTGCAACAGCTCGCGGGCCCCTTCGAGATCACCCATTTCCTCGTAGGCCTTGGCCAGGTCGAGCTTGGTATTGACCTCTTCCCATTGCCCATCGCGTTCGACCGACTGAACCGCCGGCATCTCAGCCACTGGCGATTGGCCGGTTTCGGCCGAACTGGCAGCCGGCGCCGCGCCGAGATCGAGGTTAATCGAGCCGATATCAAAGTCCGGCGGCATCATCGGCTGCCCCAGGAAGACCGAATCAGTCAAATTGACATCGAATTCCACTGAATCGGTATCCGCCGCCGGATTCAGCAGCGTCTGCACCAACCTCTGCTCCTCCGGAGTCGGCTCTTCGCTGAAGGACAGCGGCTCTACCGAGGCATCCGTTTCGAAGTCGGCCGGCGGCAGGTTGACCATCGTCTCGGTACCGGCGCTATCAGGCTGCGGGTTAACCATGGTCGCGCTCGCCGCCGTATCGACATCGAGATCGAATTCAACCATCGGCTCGGGAAGGGCGGATTCTTCTTTCGCCTTTTCCGGCTCCTGCTGTTCGCCACCGACAAAGGTGCTGGCAGCGGCCTCCATGTGCAGTTCGATATCATCTTCGGACGGTAGCGGCATGACCAGCGTGCCTTCCGGCGAGAAATCGTGGCCAGCGCCATCGTCCGTCGGCATGGCGACGCCGGCGACATCGGGCTCCAGCCCGATATCGACGAAATCATCATCGGAAATGCGCAGCTCTCCTACAGTAGTCGCGGCGGCGGCAGCAGGAACATCTCCGGAAATATCGAAGTCGAGTGCATCGCCGGCATCCGCGATGGCCAGAGCCTGATCCGAAGCTGCCGGGATTTCGCTTTCGGCAGGCTTAGACTCTTCTGGAGCTACGGTTTCGGGAACGCCGAGATCGAAATCCAGGCTGTCGAGTTCGACCGACGAATCGAATACCTGCTCGGGTTCCGCGGCGAGCGGTACCTCGAGAATTTCCGGCTCACCGAGTACCAGCGTATCGCGCTCGAATTCGTCGGGAGCGGCAAACGCCCCAGGCGCCACAGTTTCGTCAGAGGAAGTGGACAGATCGCTCGTGCTGGCATCTTGCTGGCCGCCCGCCTCCGCCATCTGCGCCAGCGCACCGGGCGCCATAGCCAACGTGGCTCTGCCAATATCTTGCGCTGAAACCACCATCGTCGCATCGGCGTTGAACGCCGTCGCCTTTACGCCGACGCCCGAGTACAGCGGATTGTTTGGATCCAAACCGACGCCGAGAGCGGCGACCTTTTCCCACTCGGAACCGACACCACCGGTCTGTGCATACAGTTCGCTCGCCAAGGTCTCGAATTGCTTGAGGCTACGACGATTGGCGTAGATTTCAAGCAGCTTGGCATGGATGGCGGTACGTTGCGGATCCTTCTGCAGCGCCTCAAGGAGAATTTCCTCCGCCTGCGTGTCGCGCCCGTAAGCCATATAGACATCGGCCTCGGCAACCGGATCGACTTCATCGGTATCGATGGTGCCTGGGCCAGTCTGACTGAAGTCGCCAGTCTGTGGCGGCGTATTGGCCGTATCGACACTCTGGCCACCGGTCATGCGGAAAACGGAGTTCGGGCCAAGACTGGACGGCCCTGGCGCGGCGGTGGTCTCCAACCCGGCATCGTCATTCCGCCGACGCCGATAGATGAAGTATCCGGCCAGCAACGCCAGAACCCCTGCCCCCCCTGCCAACGGCAAAGGATCGCCAAAAATGGCATCAAGCACCCCGGGCTCAGACTCGATCTCCGGCGGCGGAACTGCGGGCGCCTTCGGCGGCTCTTCCTTCGCCGCCTGCGCCGGCTTGGTAGCTTCCGGAGCTTTCGCCGGCTCAGCAAGCGGTGCCGCTTCCACCGGCTTGGCGGCTGGCATCTCAACCGGTTTCGCCGGCTCGGCTGGCTTTGGCGGCTCCGCCGGTTTTGGCGACTCGACTACCTTGGGTGGCTCGACAGGCTTGGCGGCGTCCTTGCGGGCGGCTTGCTGCTGAAGCTCGGCAAGTTGCAGATTCTTCAGCTCAACCAGCTTTTGCAACTCGGTAACGTTCTTCTCCAGCAGACCCAATCGATCCTGAGCCTCCTTGAGCGCCTTGTCACGGGCAACACGATCGGCCTCGGCCTCAGCCCCCCCCTTGCCAGAGGCAGCCCCCGGTGCGGCCACGTCCGTACGAGCGACCTTAACCTGATCCCTCGACTGCTCCGCCGGGGCGAGCTTTTCCTGTACCCGAGCCGTAATCTGGCCAGAACTGACCTGGCTACCGGCGACGTCCTGCGCCGGCGCTGCGGCAGTGGCTGCGGCCAGCTTTTGCCGATAGGCATTCCAGTCAGCCGCCTGAGCGATAAATTCCCGCTTTGCCTCGCCCTCGGGAATAGCCGCAACGGCTTCCTTTTCCGGCAGCCCGAGAATTGCCCCGGCTTTCAGACGATTCATGTTGTTACCGACGAAGGCATCCGGATTGCTGCGGAAAATGCCGACCAGCATTTGTTCGAGGGATACACCCTCGTGCTGAGTTTCATTGGCTATCTTGCGCAGATTGTCGCCGGCCTTGACAAGCCTCGTCCCGGCGGCCTCCTGGCGCGGCTGCGCTTCCGGCTTGACAGCTGGCGCAGGCGTGCTGCGTACCGCTGGCACTCGGGGTGTTGCGCCAGGGGCGGGCAGCATGCCGCCGCCCTGCACTGCGTCCACGACTCGCGCGTCAACAACGGCCCGTGCAGCCTGTTTGACGGCGACTTCGGGTGGATCGAGGAGGAAAGTGTATTCCCGCACCAAACGACCTGCCGGCCAGTTCAACTCAACCAAAAAGTCGAGAAATGGCTCGTTCACCGGCTTGCCCGAAGTGATCTTGACGACCGCCTGACCGTTGGCACGCCGTTCGACGGCAAAACGCAGATCGAGCAGAGCACTGGTGAAATCGACGCCGGCCTGTCGAAAAACATCCTGCGGCGCCAGGCGGGCAGTCATGCCGGATAGTTCGTCACGATTGGCGGAAACTTCGAGTTCGGCCCGCAAGGGCTGACCCAGCCCTGACAGGACGGTAATTTTCCCTAAGCCCGCCGCATGCGCAATCCACGGAGCCATTGACAGACAAGACGCAACTGCCAGAGCAGCTGCGCGTTTCTTGAATTTGGAGCAATTCGTTTCGTTCACAGCGAAACCCTGAGCGTCGATTTTGGGACTTTCAAATTAACATCATGCACTTAGCAATGCAAGCTAAACCTGCTTCTCATACCTGGCTTTTTGCATATTCCCAACAAATAAAAACCGGGGTCGAAACCCCGGTTTTTGCTTGCTCCGCGCGGACGCTCAAGCGTCGAGCAGGATGCGCAGCATGCGGCGCAGCGGCTCGGCGGCGCCCCACAGCAGCTGGTCACCACAGGTGAAGGCGGCGAGGTACTCCGGCCCCATCGCCATCTTGTGCAGACGGCCGACCGGCACGGTCAGCGTGCCGGTGACGGCGGCCGGGGTCAGCTCACGCTCGGAGATTTCGCGATCATTGGGCACGACCTTCGCCCATTGGTTGGCTTTGGCCAGCATGTCGCTGATTTCGTCGAGCGGCACATCCTTCTTCAGCTTGATGGTCAGCGCCTGGCTGTGGCAGCGCATGGCGCCGATACGCACGCACAGGCCGTCGATGGGAATCGAACCGGGGCTACGGAAGGCCGGACGACCGAGTATCTTGTTGCACTCGGCGCCGCCCTTCCACTCTTCCTTGGACTGACCGCCGTCAACCGGTACGTCGATCCACGGAATCAGCGAACCAGCCAGCGGCGTGTTGCGGAAGTTCTTCTTCGGGAAGGCATCCGAACGGATGGTTTCGGCGACCTTACGGTCGATGTCGAGGATGGCCGATGCCGGATCAGCCAACAGGTCGGCGACCGACGAATGGATAGCGCCCATCTGCGCGATCAGCTCGCGCATGTTCTGCGCACCGGCGCCGGAGGCAGCCTGATAGGTCATCGACGTCGCCCATTCGATCAGGTCGTTCTGGAACAGACCGCCGAGGCCCATCAGCATCAGCGAAACCGTGCAGTTGCCGCCGATCCAGTTCTTGCCGCCCTTGGCCAGCGAATCCTTGATGACGTTCATGTTGACCGGGTCGAGGATGATCACGGCGTCGTCGGCCATGCGCAGCGCCGAGGCGGCATCGATCCAATGGCCGTTCCAGCCGGTGGCGCGCAGCTTGGGGAAGACTTCCTTGGTGTAGTCGCCGCCCTGGCAAGTAATGATGATTTCGCAAGCCTTCAGCGCGTCGATCGACGAAGCGTCCTGCAGCGGCAGCGAGGCTTCCTTTCCGCCGAACACCGGCGCCTTACCACCAGCGGCGGAGGTGGAGAAATACACCGGATCGATATAGGCGAAATCGCCCTCTTCGACCATGCGCTGCATCAGCACGGAACCAACCATGCCACGCCAACCGACCAGACCAACCTTCTTCATGACTTACTCTCCGAATAAAACCTGTATTTAACGCACGAACCTGCGGTTCGGTTTACGCCAGCGCCGCCAACACCGCGTCGCCCATTTCCTTGGTCCCGACCTTGTTGGTACCACGCTCGTAGATGTCGCCGGTGCGATAGCCCTGGGCCAGCACCTTTTTGACGGCATTTTCGACGCGCAGCGCCTGCTCTTCGAGACCGAAGGTGTAACGCAGCAGCATCGCCGCCGACAAGATGGTGGCCAGCGGATTGGCCACGCCCAGGCCGGCGATGTCCGGTGCCGAACCGTGCGACGGCTCGTAGAGCCCCTTGTTCTTGTCGTCGAGCGAAGCGGACGGCAGCATGCCGATCGAACCGGTGAGCATCGACGCTTCGTCCGAGAGAATGTCGCCGAACATGTTGCCGGTGACCATCACGTCGAACTGCTTCGGCGCCTTGACCAGCTGCATCGCGGCGTTGTCGACCAGCATGTGACTCAATTCGACATCCGGGTAATCGTGAGCGATCTCGATCATCACGTCGCGCCAGAGCTGGGTGCATTCAAGCACGTTCATCTTGTCGACCGAACAGAGCTTCTTGTTGCGCTTCTGCGCCGCCTGGAAGGCGACATGGCCGATGCGGCGGATTTCCGATTCGCTGTACACCATGGTATTGAAGCCGACGCGCTCGCCGTTCTCTTCACGAATGCCGCGCGGCTGGCCGAAGTAGATGTCGCCGGTCAGTTCGCGGACGATCAGGATATCCAGGCCGGCAACGACTTCCGGTTTCAGCGTCGAGGCGTTGGCCAGCTCGGGGTAAAGAATCGCCGGCCGCAGGTTGGCGAACAGGTTCAGATCCTTGCGGATGCCGAGCAGACCGCGCTCCGGACGCTTCTCGCGCGGCAGCGCATCCCACTGCGGACCACCGACGGCACCGAGCAATACGGCATCGGCCTCGCGCGCCAGCTTGCGGGTGGCTTCAGGATACGGCTCACCAGTAGCGTCGACCGCCGAACCGCCGAGCAGCGCCTGTTCCATTTCGAACTTCAGGTCGAGGGCGTTCAGAACACGCACGGCCTCAGCCGTGATTTCAGGACCAATGCCGTCTCCCGGCAGAACACAGATTTTCATACTAATTCCTCGTCAGGCGAACAGCCAGGGCTGGCTGATCCGGCGTTTTTCCTCGAATTCCCTGATTTTTTCGGCATGCCGCAAAGTCAGGCCGATATCGTCCCAACCATTGATCAGGCATTCCTTGCGGAAGGCGTCAATCTGGAACGGAATGGCGTAGCCGTCCGGACGGATAACCGCCTGCGCCGGCAAGTCAACGACCAGCTTGTAGCCCGGCGTCGCTTCAACCTGCTCAAACAGCGCCTCGACTTCGGCGGCCGGCAGCACGATCGGCAGGATGCCGTTCTTGAAGCAGTTGTTGAAAAAGATGTCGGCAAAACTCTCGGCAACGATCGCCTTGAAGCCGAAGTCGAGCAGCGCCCACGGCGCGTGTTCGCGTGAACTGCCACAACCGAAATTGGCGCGGGTGATCAAGACCTCGGCCCCCTGGTAGCGCGGCTGGTTGAGCACGAAATTCAGATTCTTCGGGCGCCCGGAATTGTCCTGTCCCGGCTGACCGACATCCATGTAGCGCCATTCGTCGAAGGCATTCGGGCCAAAGCCGGAACGCTTGATCGACTTCAGGAATTGCTTGGGGATGATCGCATCGGTATCGACGTTATTGCGGTCGAGCGGTGCCACCAACCCTTCCAGACGAACAAATTTATCCATTTACTCCACCACCTTCTGCACGGCCTCGCCACCCTTCTTCAGGGTTTCACCGACCACTTCTCCACTCTTCTGCAAAGCGCCCTCGACCGCCTCGCCGCTCTTGTGCAGCGCCTTGCCGACAGCTTCTCCACCCTTCTGGATCGCTTCACCGGTTTTCTCGGCACCAACCGCCACGTCCTTCTTGACGCCTTGCGCCGTATTGCAGGCGACCAGCGCCTGTAGCGCAACAATGACAAGCAGTTGACGGATCATGCCCGGCTCCGCTTACAGGACTTCGCGCACATCGGCGAAACGACCGGCAATCGCCGCCGCCGCCGCCATCGCCGGACTGACCAGATGGGTACGCCCGCCCGGCCCCTGACGCCCTTCGAAATTGCGGTTCGAGGTCGAGGCACAACGTTCGCCCGGCTCCAGCCGGTCGGCATTCATCGCCAGGCACATCGAGCAACCCGGCTCGCGCCACTCGAAACCGGCGGCGACGAAGATCTTGTCCAGCCCTTCGGCTTCGGCCTGGCGCTTGACCAGGCCGGAACCCGGGACGGCCAGCGCCAGCTTGACATTGGCAGCGACGTGACGCCCCTTGAGCACCGACGCCGCCTCGCGCAGATCCTCGATGCGGGAATTGGTGCAGGAGCCGATGAACACCTTGTCGATGGCGATCTTCTGGATCGGCGTATTCGGGTTCAGGCCCATGTATTGCAACGCCCGCTCCATGCCTTCGCGCTTGACCGGATCGGTTTCCTTGGCCGGATCGGGAACGACGGCATCGACCGACACCACCATTTCCGGCGAAGTCCCCCAGGTCACCTGCGGCCGGATGTCCTCGGCCTTCAGCGTGACGAGGCGATCGAACTGGGCACCGGCATCGGAATGCAGGGTCCGCCAGTAGGCGACGGCCTTGTCCCAGGTCTCGCCGGTCGGCGAGAAGGGGCGGCCCTTCAGGTAATTGATCGTCGTGTCGTCAACGGCAACGAAACCCATCCGGGCGCCGCCTTCGATGGCCATGTTGCACAGCGTCATGCGGCCTTCCATCGACAGGCCGCGGATGGCACTGCCGCCGAACTCAACGGCGTAGCCCGTACCCCCTGCCGTGCCGATGGTACCAATAATGGCCAGCGCCACATCCTTGGCGGTGACGCCCTTGCCGAGCTTGCCGTCGACGGCGATCAGCATGGTTTTCGACTTCTTTTGCAGCAAACATTGGGTAGCCAGCACATGCTCGACTTCCGAGGTACCGATGCCGTGTGCCAAGCAGCCGAAGGCGCCGTGCGTCGAGGTATGCGAATCACCGCAGACGACGGTCATGCCCGGCAGGGTCGCGCCATTCTCCGGACCGACGACATGGAGAATGCCCATGCGCGGATCCTTGAACGGAAAGTAGGCCAACGCGCCGACTTCACGGATATTGGCATCGAGCGTTTCGACCTGCTGGCGCGAGATCGGATCCTTGATACCTTCTTCCCAGTGGTCGGTCGGCGTGTTGTGATCGGGCGTCGAAACGATGGAAGAAACGCGCCATGGTTTGCGCCCGGCCAGTTTCAGGCCTTCGAAGGCCTGCGGGCTGGTCACTTCATGCACCAGATGCCGGTCGATGTAGAGCAGTGCCGTGCCGTCAGCTTCCTGATGGACGACATGGTTTGCCCAAAGCTTGTCGTAAAGTGTCTGCGCCATGGAATACTTCAAAAGGTGCTGTAGAACTGTAAATTATCGCACAGGATCAGCGCCTTTTCCCCCCACTCCCGGATCGTCGGCAGGCTCCCGCACCCAGGCCCAAATCAGCAGAAAACCGAGCGCACCGAACAGGGCGCCGAGGGTAAAAGTCCAGCCTGCCCCCCAGGCATCCCAAGTCCAGCCACTGATCAGCCCGCCGAGCAAGCCGCCAGCCCCGAAAGAGAGGCTTGAATAGAGCGCCTGGCCGCGCCCCTGGGCTTTCCCGGGAAACCAGGCGTTCACCGCCGCGATCGCCGATGCATGATAGGCGCCGAAGGTCAGCCCGTGCAACAACTGCACCAGCACCATGACCAAGACCCAAGCGACACCCCAGCCCATCAACAGGAAGCGCAGTACGGCGGCGGCAAAACAGGCGAGCAGGATGGTGCGCAGCGAAAAGCGACGCGCCAGGTCCGACATCCAGAGGAAGACGACAATTTCCGCCAACACCCCCAGCGACCACAGCATGCCGACCTCGGTCTTGCTGTAACCGTGCGCCGCCAGATGGATCGAGTAGAAGACGTAAAACGCCCCGTGGGCGGCCGACATCGCGAAACAGGCGGCCATCAGCGCGGCGACACGCGGCTGCCGCAGGATGTCGCCAATCGGCTGGCCGTCGCGGGCATGCGGCGCTGCCACGGCTTCAGGAACGAGCAGTCCGCACGCCAGAATGCCGAACAGTATCCCCCAGCACACCCAGAGCACCCCGACCGGTGGCGCCAAATCGAGCAAGGCGCCAGTCCCCATGACAGCGACAATGAAACCGATTGAGCCCCACAGGCGAATGCGGCTGTAGCGCCCGCGCTGTTCGCGCAGATGATCGAAGGTCAACGTCTCGACCAGCGGCAGCGCGGCGCTCCAGAAGAATGCCAGAATCGCCATGGCGACCAGCATGCCGGGCAGACGATCGAGCCAGAAGAAGGCGGTGAACCCAGCCAGCGCGATGATGCCGGCCAGCCTGATGATCTGCATGCGCCGCCCGTAGTGATCGGCCAGCCAGCCCCAGAGATTCGGGCCGAACATGCGCATCAGCTGCATCTGCGACATCAGCAGACCGATGTCCCAGGCGGAAAAACTCAGGGATTGGAGATAAAGCCCGAAATAGGGCGAAAACGCACCGATGAAGGCAAAATAAAAAAAGTAATAGCCCGAAAGGCGCCAGTAAGGCAGAGCGTGCATCCGGCAATTTTACCGGATGCATCGGCGGGCCAAGCCGCCGTTAGTTAGCGGGCGGCCTGCTGGCCTGCACGGAAGGCCAGCAGCAGATGATAAAGCTCATCCTTCAACTTGACGCGCTGCTTCTTCATGTCTTCCAGCGTGAAATCAGCCACCGGCATGTCATGCGCCTCCAGGTCCTCGACCTTGCCGGTCAGGCGGTTGTAGGTGGCTAGAAGCCGAGCGAAATGCGCATTGCCGGACTTCAGGACATCAATGGCATCCGTCATTTCCGGAAAGTCCTGGTACAGATCGTGGTTGTCGACTTGCATGCTGTTCTCCCTCAGTCTTCAGCTCCGCCCGCGACGGAAAAATCAAGAATCGTGCGAAATTTCCCCAGGGATACGCGGCGTCGTACAGACGACATCGCCGCACTGGGCGCGATGGCGCAGAGCATGGTCGATCAGCACCAGCGCCAGCATCGCTTCGGCGATCGGTGTCGCCCGTATGCCGACGCAGGGATCGTGGCGCCCCTCGGTCGCCACTTCGACCGGCAGACCGTCGACATCGACCGAGCGACGCGGCTGGGCAATCGATGAGGTCGGCTTGATGGCCATATTGACGACGATCTCCTGGCCCGTCGAAATTCCGCCGAGCACACCGCCGGCATGATTACTGACAAAGCCCTGCGGCGTCATCTCGTCGCCGTGCTCGCTCCCGCGCTGGGCGACTGAGGCGAAGCCGGCGCCAATCTCGACACCCTTGACCGCATTGATGCCCATCATCGCGTAGGCGATCTCGGCATCGAGACGGTCATAGACCGGCTCACCCCAGCCCGGCGGCACGCCGGTGGCGGTAACGGTGATTTTGGCGCCGACCGAATCCAGCGACTTGCGCAACTGGTCCATGTAGTCTTCCAGTTGCGGCACGATTGCGGCATTGGGCGCGAAGAAGGCATTGCCGGCGATCTCGTCGACCGACACGAAGGGAATCTCGATCGGCCCGAGGGCGCTCATCCAGCCGCGGATTTCGACGCCGTAACGCTGCTGCAGCCACTTGCGGGCAATCGCCCCGGCCGCCACACGCACGGCCGTCTCGCGCGCCGACGAGCGGCCACCGCCGCGGTAATCGCGAAAGCCGTATTTCTGCGTGTAGGTGTAGTCGGCATGACCGGGCCGGAAGGTCGTGGCGATATTGCCATAATCCTTGCTGCGTTGATCCTGGTTGCGGATGAGTAGCGCGATCGGCGTACCCGTCGTCCGGCCCTCGAAGACGCCTGACAGAATTTCCACCGTATCGGGCTCGCGCCGCTGCGTCACATGCCGCGAGGTGCCCGGCTTGCGACGGTCCAGTTCGGCCTGGATGTCCGCCTCGCAAATCGCCAGCCCTGGCGGGCAACCATCGACGACACAGCCGATCGCCGGCCCGTGCGATTCGCCAAAGGAGGTAACGGTAAACAGGGTGCCAAAAGTATTGCCGGACATGGGAAGCTGGAGACGGAAGGTGAGTCGGAAGTCTATCACGCCGGTCAATATGACCCCGGCAGGCGCTGGCGGGCGGACGGCTACGCGCCCGCGCGCGCAGCGGTGAATCAGCCCTTGGACTCGTCCGGCCAGTTCTTGATGTAGCTCTTCAACATCTTGTTCTCAAAACACTGCTCTTCGAGAACGGCCTTGGCCACATCAAGGAAGGAAATCACGCCAAGCAGCGTTTCCCCATCCAGCACCGGCAGGTAGCGCGAGTGCTTGTCGATCATCAGGCGACGCAACTCGTTGGCCTCCATATCCGGAAAAGCGGTAACCGGATCGCCGACCATCACGTCGCCGACAGTCAGCCCATCCAGGCGCGACGCATGTGTGCGCAACGCCCGCATCACTTCGCGGAAGGTCAACATGCCAACCATCCGGCCGCCATGCATGACCACCAGTGAGCCGACATCCAGCTCGGCCATGGTATCGACAGCAACTGCCAGCGACTGCTGCGGCGTCGCCGTATAGAGCGCTCCGCCTTTGAGACGAATGATTTCCCGTACCTGCATATCAGTATCCCCACACATTGTTCCGATCGACCTTGCCGATCTTAGAACATCGGCCGGATTTCGCCTAGCGCACCGCCAAGGCGGGCACATCCGGGGCATCAGCAAGCGAATTTGCCGCACCTATGCGGCGCAAAAAATATGGCATTTGCACTTGCGAAACGTCATAACCAGCTATACACTTCGTTATATGACCTAAGTCATACACCGCTAGGATGCTTGGGTACTTTCATAACACTAGCGTATGGAGATTGGATAATGTCTACTGTTAAAACCATTGAAAAGATCGACGCACGCGAAATTCGTCGCAAGCTTGGCCTCAACCAACAACAATTCTGGTCTACCCTGGGCGTCACCCAGAGCGGCGGCTCCCGCTACGAGAGCGGTCGCAACATGCCGAAACCGGTACGCGAACTCCTCCGTCTGGTGCACGTCGAACAGATCGACATCAAGTCGATCAAGCGCGAAGACTGGGAAGTGATGGAATACCTGAAGACGCAGGAACCGGAACTGTTCAAGTCGCTGAAGAAGTCGGCCCGCAGCCGTTCCAAGAAAGCTGCCTGAATGCCGGCCCGCCAGGGCCGTTGCCGTCAGCCACGGGCATCACGGGGAAACGAGTACCCGGATGCCCGTTTTTTCTTTGACTTCCTCGGCGAAGGCCTTCAGGCGCTCGGCTGGCAAGCGCGTTAGACGGAGTGCCGCCGGCTGCAGGGAGGGCCGCGCCAGGCCGTAGAGATGGATGCCGGCGAGTTGTCCGGCCAATGGCGCCAGCAGGGCGCAATAGGCAGCGCGCGCCGCCGCCTCCGGCTCCCGACCATCGAGGGCAAACCAGCAGGTCTGCACCCAGGTCGGCGCCAGCGTCGCACAACGCGCCAGACTGGCTGCTGCTCTCTCCGGCGCCAACGGGACACCGTTAATCTCGGCAATATCGTCGGCCTGCGCCCGATCGAGTTTGAACCAGACCTCCCCCCCCAACTCACCGATGCGCCGGATACCATCGGCGACTTCCGGCCGGTGTAGCAGACTGCCATTGGTAATCAGCCGCACGATTAGCTTACCGGACAGTCCGTGACGGTCGAGCACCGTGCCGACGCGCTCGACCGCCGCGGTGAATTCCGGGGCGCTGGTTGGTTCGCCATTGCCGGAAAACGCCACATCCATCAGCCGTCGCGCCTCAGGTGGCACCTCGCGGGCCATGAAATCACCATGGATGGCGGCATCGAGAAAGCCGTCCAGCTCGCGCTCCAGTCGGTCGAGGTCGACCGGTGGCGGACCGCCACGGGTCAGATTGTCCACCTGACAATAGAGGCAGGCCCAGTTGCAGGCATTGTTGACGTTGAGATTGATGCCGATCGAAACACCGCCGGCCCGGCGCGAAATAACGGGATAGACATAGCGCAAGCCGGCACTGTCGCGGCGGTGGTCGTCGGTGGTAAGCATGGCCCATTGTATAATCCGCGACCGCCTTGTCGAGCCTTACCATCATGTACATCACCCGCCGCCTCGAGTTCGATGCCGGGCACCGCATCCCCGACCACAAAAGTCAGTGCCGCCATCTGCACGGACATCGCTACGCGATCGAAATCACCCTGTCCGGCAGCGTCATTGACAAGGCTGGCGACGCTGCCAACGGCATGGTGATGGATTTTTCGCAGGTCAAGGATCTGGCCAAGGAACACCTGGTCGATGAATGGGACCACGCTTTCCTTGCCTTCGCCGGCGACCGGGCCATCGTCGATTTTCTTGGCAGCCTGCCGGACCACAAGACGGTCATCCTCGATCGTGTACCTACGGCTGAAAACCTGGCACGGATCGCCTTCGAATGCCTCGACGCGGTCTATCGCGACACTTACGGCAACCACCTGCAGTTGGAACGCGTCCGCCTTTACGAAACACCCAACTGTTGGGCCGACGCACTGCGCTCGCGCCTGGATTGAGCTGATCGACCGTTCTCCCTATACTGCTTCGCATAGGGCATGGACATCAAAATGGGTGCCGCGAGGAGGGAAAGCTTGACTGCGCATCGACAGCCGGCAGCGGACCGCGCCGCCAGCCAGGCAAGGGAATCGCCGCGAACCGGCCTGATCCTCACCGGCGGCGGCGCCCGAGCCGCCTATCAGGTCGGCGTCCTGCTAGCCGTCGCCAAACTCTCGAAAAACCGCCGCCGCAATCCCTTCCCCATCCTTTGTGGAACCTCGGCCGGCGCCATCAACGCGGCCAGCATCGCCTGCCTGGCCGACAACTTCAGTAAAGCCGTCTCCATCCTGGCCGGGGTGTGGCGCAATATGCGAGCACACGATATTTATCGCGCCGACCCACTCGGCGTCGGGCTTTCTGGCATGCGCTGGATATCATTGCTAGCCCTCGGCTGGCTGATCCACAACCCACCCAATTCATTGCTCGACAATGCGCCGCTGCAGGCACTGCTTACCCGCCACCTCGACTTCAAGGGCGTCCAGCGCTCCATCGACAAGGGCGCCCTGCACGCCCTCTGCATTTCAACCTCCGGCTACGAATCCGGGGAAAACATCAACTTCTTTCAGGCACATCACGATGCCCAGCCCTGGCGGCGCGTCCAACGCGTCGGCATCCGCGCCCAGATCGGCGTCGAACACCTGCTGGCCTCCAGCGCGATTCCCTTCGTCTTTCCGGCCGCCCGGATTCACCGCGAATTCTTCGGCGATGGCTCGATGCGCCAATTGGCCCCGATTTCGCCGGCCATCCATCTCGGCGCCGAACGCGTCCTTATCATCGGCGCCAGTCGCAAGAATGAACATCAGGATCGCCGAAGCGTCGACAGCCACCCGTCACTCGCCCAGATCGCCGGCCACGCTCTGTCAAGCATTTTTCTCGACAGCTTGGCCGTCGATATCGAACGCATGCAGCGCATCAACCAAACGCTGTCCGCCATTCCGCAGGACATTCGCATTCAGTCCGGGATTCCGCTACGCCCGATCAAGACACTGATCATTTCCCCCTCGGAGCGGCTCGACCGCATCGCCGCCGAACACGCCAGCGCCCTGCCCTGGGCAATCAAAGCACTACTCGGCGGGGTCGGCGCCATGAATCGGCACGGCGGCGCACTGACCAGCTACCTGCTGTTCGAAAAGCCCTATACGTGCGCCCTGATCGATCTCGGCTATGCCGACACCATGGCTCGTGACAATGAAGTGGGAGAATTCCTGCAGCTTTGAAGCTGCTGGCGGGGCCGGTGAGATTCGAACTCACGATGCCTTTCGGCACGCCGGTTTTCAAGACCGGTGCATTCAACCGCTCTGCCACAGCCCCAAGCAAGGCGCGGATAATAACATAAAGCCCAGAGGCATTACCCGACTGTTTTACTCGGGATTTATTGAAACTTTTCGCTTGCTCCGCTAGTCTTATGGGCCAAGTAAACAAACCCAAGGGAACTCCACGCATGAACACGCATTTTGACCACGTCGCGCAAGGCGGATCCAGCCTTGCCCTGCAACAGAACCGTGTGCTGCGCAATACATACATGCTGCTGGCCTTGTCCATGATCCCGACGGTCATTGGCGCCATGGTTGGCATCCAGATGCAATTCAGCTTCCTGGCCGGCAGCCCGTTTATCGCCTTCATGCTGTTCCTCGGCATTGCCTGGGCGTTCATGTATGGCATTGAAAAGAACAAGAACAGCAGCTTGGGTGTTGCCCTGCTACTTGGTTTCACCTTCTTCATGGGGTTGATGTTATCGCGCATCCTGCAGGTCGCCCTCGGCTTTGCCAACGGTGGCTCGATGATCACCCTGGCTGCCGGCGGCACCGGTGCGGTATTTTTCACGATGGCCTCGATTGCCACAGTCAGCAAGCGTGACTTCAGCAACATGGGCAAATTCCTGTTCGTCGGCATGGTTGTCGTGCTGTTGGCTATCGTCGCCAACATCTTCCTGCAGATTCCGGCGCTGTCGCTGGCCATTTCGGCAGTCGCGGTGATGATCTTCTCGGCCTACATTCTCTATGATCTCAGCCGCATCGTGCAGGGCGGCGAGACCAATTACGTCAGCGCCACGCTGGCGGTCTATCTCGACATCTACAATGTCTTCGTCAGCCTGCTGCACCTGATCATGGCCTTTACCGGCGAACGCGATTGAGTCTGTCAGGCACCAACAGCAAGGCGGCTTCGGCCGCCTTTTTCATGGGCGCTCGAACAACGCAACCGATTCGACGTGGGCCGTTTGCGGGAACATGTTCACCGCCCCGGCAGCACGGAAACGATAGCCTTTGAGCGACACCAGAACCGCCGCATCACGCGCCAGCGTGCCCGGGTGGCAGGAGACATAGACAATGCGCCGCGGCCCTTCAGTTCCGATCGCCTTCACCAGTTCGATCGCGCCTTCGCGCGGTGGATCGATCAGCATTTTGTCGAAGTGCCCAAGTCTGGCCAGTGATCCATCATTGCACTCGAACAGGTTGGCGACAGCGAACTCGACGCGATCGGTCAGACCATTCGCCGCCGCATTTTCCCGCCCCCGACTGACCAGCTCATCGCTACCTTCGACGCCAAGCACGCTAGCGCCGGAGCGGGCGATAGGCAGGGTGAAA
Organism: Betaproteobacteria bacterium HGW-Betaproteobacteria-12; assembly: GCA_002842345.1. Lineage (GTDB taxonomy): Bacteria > Pseudomonadota > Gammaproteobacteria > Burkholderiales > Rhodocyclaceae > Azonexus. The sequence goes on from PHCU01000019.1 coordinate 23,316, forward strand.
TTGCCCAGTCCGCAAAACATGTCGGCAATCCGCTCTCCCGGTTGCGGATCGAGCAAGCACAGGGCTCGCCGGACAAGGACGCGATTGACCGCATGATTGACCTGGGTGAACTCGGTGGGCCGAAACTCCAGCTCGAGATCAAACTCCGGCAGGGAATACGCGAGCCGCGGCCCCGGTAGCGGGTGAAAGCGGTAGGCTGTATCCGGCCCCTTCGGCTGCAAATAAATCACCACGCCATGCCGCTCGGCAAACTGCCGCAACAGCTCTTCATCACGTTGGTTGATCGGCTGAAGAATGCGCAGGACCAATGCCGTGCACTCATCGCCTACGGCAACCTCGACCTGTGGCAGGCGCTCGGCAACGGACAGGGCGCCGAACAATTCGCGCATCGGCATCAGCAAATCCGAAACCTGCGGCGCCAGGACTGCGCAGCTACGGATATCGGCAATATAGCTGCTACGCCATTCATGAAAGCCAACCAGCATGCCGCCCTTGTTCTCGATCCGGCGCACACCGAGGCGGGCACGATGCCGGTACCCCCACGGCGCACCGTGAATCGGCGGCAGGATCGTCTCTGGTCGCAGGCGCCCGATATGCCAGAGGCTGTCCTCCAGCACCCGCTGCTTGGCGGCTACCTGAGCCGCCGGGTCCATGTGCTGCATGGCGCAACCGCCACAAATGCCGAAGTGCGGACAACGCGGTACAACCCGGGCCACCGAGGCCTGATTGACTGCCACGAGATGGGCCAGTTCATAGTTCGGCTTTCTCCGGAAACTGGCGTATTCGACCGTTTCCCCCGGCAGGGCACCGTCAACGAAGATGGTCTTGCCCGCCTGGCGGGTAATGCCTCTCGCCTCATGATCCAGCGATTCGATGATCCCGATCGGCACGATCCACTCCGGAAAAAGCGCGAATTCTATCAATCGGCTAAACTAAGTGCCATGGCTCGCGAACTGATTACCTCCTGGATCGACTATCAGGCGGCTGCCGAAAGGCTGCTGGCGATGGCCTGCCGGAAAATATCAATCTACGACGAGGATCTTTCCGGCCTCAAGCTTGACTCACCTGCATGCCTTGGCCATCTACAGCGAATTCTGAAGGATGGCTCGGCTGAAGCGTTACGGATCGCCCTGCGCAATTCCAGCCAACTCCATCAGCGCCACCCTGCGTTGCTCAACCTTCTGACCGTCTTCGGTCATTGCGCCGCAGCGCAACAAACCCCGGAGCAGTTGGCCCATCTGCGCGACTGCATGATCATCGTCGATGGGAAACATGCGCTCATCCGCTTCGACCGCGACCAGGCACGCAGCAAACTGCTGATCGATGAAGCCGATGAGCTGCGGCCTTATATTGCCCGCTTCGACGAAATCTGGTCGGCAGGCGGCGAACCCGTCCGCGCAACAGCTCTCGGACTTTGAAATCCAACCGCCATGCGGCATTGCAGCAATTTGCCACGTGGCGCCAAGGATTTTGTTATAATCCCGCGCTGATCAGGCAGGCTCTGGTCTAAAAAAATTTCAGCTGCTTTAAGCTTCTAGTCGATAAGGAAATTACCCATGAACAAGTCTATTCTCGTTGCTGCCCTGGTTGCCGTTGCTCTGGCCGCTTGTGGCAAGAAGGAAGAACCGCAAGTTGCCGCTCCGGTTGCTGCCCCGGCTCCGGTCGCTGCTCCGGCTGCCGCCCCGGCTGCTGACGCTGCTGCTGCTCCGGCCGCCGCCCCGGCTGCTGACGCTGCTGCTGCTCCGGCCGCCGCTCCGGCTGCTGCCCCGGCTGCCGAAGAAAAGAAGTAATCTTTCTTCGAACGCAAAAAAACGGGGCTTCGGCCCCGTTTTTCATTGCTGCTCGCCGGCGGCGACCAAACGACTGGTCACCACCAAAGCGTGATCACTGCAATTGTTCGAGCAACAGCGACAGGATTTTCCTGGCCGTTTCGGAACGATCCATACCACCTTCACTGGTCAGCACCTGAATCTTGCTTTGCTGCCCAAGATCGCCAACGTGAATGCGGTACTGAACCTTCGCATCGACCGGCGCCGAACTCTTCCAGAAGGCAAGCTTGGACAGCCAGCCATCGTCCTGCTTGCGATTGTCCATTTCCGGATCGACGTAACGGACAAAGTACAGGCCACGTGCGCGATCTCGATCCTCGACGGTAAATCCGACGCGATCGAGAGCCAGTCCAACGCGTCGCCAGGCACGATCGAAACGCTCATCGACCTCAAGCGAACTACCACCCTCGTCAGCCTTGGCCAAACGGGCACGGGGCTCGACCTTGGCACTGGCAACCTGCGCTTCGGCACGCTTCTCTTCTGTGCCCAGACGAACCATCAGCCGCCGCAGCATTTCGGCCTCAAGTTCCGGGTCTGGAGCCTTCGGTTGCCAGCGGGTGTCTTCCTTGGCCGCCGAGGTGTAAACCTCTTCCATACCCCGGTGACTGATGAAGACATCTGTCGTCCCCGGTTCCGAACCCGGCTCGAAACGGGTACGGAACTTGTCGCGCTCACCGGAGGAATAGACCGAGTCCAGCAACTTGCCCAAGGTGCGGCGAATGATGTCGTCGCCGATCTTGGCACGGTTCTCGGACCAATCGGTTTCCATCACACCCGCGTCACGCCGCTCGATGTTGACGATGAATCCCGTCTCCTGCCAAAAATCCTTCACCGTATCCCAGAGGCCTTCGGCCGGCAGTGAAACAACCAGCCAGCGCTGGTTGCCAGAACGCTCGACGCGCACCTTGTCGACTTCCGGCAGAACAGTGCTATTGCGAGCCTGGGCGAGCGGCGTACGGTCGGCGCTATAGCCGGAGAACGTCGCACTGCCCTTGCCTGCGGCATCAGGCACCAGATAGCGGTCGTCCGGGGCGATCTGTGAAAGATCGGGTGGCACTTCCAAAGAGGAAACCTTGCCGGCGGAGCGATAGTCGATCTTGCGCGAATCGGGGAGGATGCCGCAGCCGGCCAGGGCGACGGCGATAAGGGTAAGGCTGAAGCCGGAAAGCTTGCGATTCATGGTTCTCTATTCTTTCAGGCGACGAGGCCGGCCTGGCGCATGGCGGCCAGGACGCGCGGCTGCACGGATTCGGAAAGCGTGGTCAGCGGCAGGCGGATGCCGTTCGGCATCAGGCCGAGCTGGCTGACCGCCCACTTGACCGGAATCGGGTTGGCTTCGCAGAACAGATCGCGATGCAGACCAAGCAGCTTGAAGTGGATTTCACGGGCCTTGGCGACATCGCCAGCGGCGGCCGCAACACACATTTCGTGCATCAGGCGCGGGGCGACGTTGGCGGTGACCGAGATGTTGCCGTGGAAGCCGAGCATGATGGAAGCGACACAGGTCATGTCGTCACCGCTGTACAGCGCAAAGTCCTTCGGCGCGCGGGCAATCAGGTCGCAGGCACGATCGAGATTACCGGTCGCATCCTTGACGCCGACGATGCCAGGCACTTGCGCCAGACGCAGGACGGTGTCGTTGCTCATGTCGGCAACCGTACGGCCGGGTACGTTGTAGAGCAGAATCGGCAGTTCAACAGCCTCGGCAATGGCCTTGAAGTGGCGGAACAGGCCTTCCTGGGTCGGCTTGTTGTAATAAGGGACCACGGACAGCGCCATGTCGGCACCGGCCTTCTTGGCGAAGCCGGTCAACTCGATGGCTTCCGCCGTCGAATTGGCGCCGGTCCCGGCGATGACGGGAATGCGGCCGGCAGCGTGATCGACCACGACCTTGATCAACTGGCAATGTTCCTCCACGTCGACCGTCGGAGATTCGCCGGTGGTACCGACAACCACGATCGCGTCGGTACCTTCGCGGACGTGGAAGTCGACCAGATTGCGCAGGGAGTTCAAATCGAGGCTGCCATCCTCGTGCATGGGTGTGACGATGGCGACAATGGATCCGGTAATCATGGCCTGTTCATCTAAAAATTAATCCGACGATTGTAACTGAAGGCCATTCAGAGCGGAAAGGCACGCGGTAACAGTTTGTTAGGGCTCGGCCAGCCAGTACAGCCGACCACGCGCCGCACGCATGCGTCCTTCTGCCAAGCGCAGTTCGGGATGGCGATCCGGTCCGGCCGCCTGCAACTGGCGGGCGAACTCGTCGAGCCTGGCGGCGACCGGCACCTGCCAGCCCAGGCAGCGCAGACGATGGCGCAGCAGATTCTTCAGGCGCGCCGTGCCCATCTCCCGCAACACCGCGAGCCGCGCCGACTCGCCATCGGCTGCCACCGCCCAGTCGAGCACAGCGAGGTCATCGAGCAGTTCCGCCGCCTCGCCGAAATTCGCTGCCGCCTGGGCCAACGCGCTTTCGGCCGCGGGGAATCGCCGAGCCATTACCGGCATCACCTCATGGCGCAGGAAATTGCGGGTCAGCCCGGTATCGGCATTGCTCTCGTCGCTAACCCAGCGCAAGCCATGAGCCACGGCGTACGCCTCGATGCTCGCCCGCGTTTCGCCGAGCAAGGGCCGCAGCAGGCGCAGCCGGCCACAAGGGCGCTCGACGGGCATCGCCGCAGCGCCGTTCGCGCCGCCGCCGCGCAGCAGGTTGAGCAACAGGGTTTCGGCCTGATCACCGCGATGCTGGGCCAGCATCAGACAATCGGCCGGAATCTCGGCAAAGGCTGCATAGCGTGCCTGGCGGGCTGCGGCCTCGAGCCCCCAGCCGGCACCGGCGGCGACCTCGACATGCCGGAGCAGTATTGGCACGCCCAGATCACGACAGTAGTCGGCGCAGAATGCAGCCCAGGCGTTGGCATTGGGTGACAGGCCGTGATGGACATGGATGGCGCTGAGGCGCCCGGCGAGACCGAGGCGGCTCAGCAGATGCGCCAGGACGACCGAGTCGCAGCCACCGGACAGACCGATGCACAAGCGCTCGTACGCTGCCAGGCGGGCGGCGACGAAGGCGCCGACCCGCTCTGACAGGTCAGGCGACTTCCTGTTCCTTGAAGCGGCCATAGCTCATCAGCCGCTCGTAGCGCGTCGCCAGCAATTCTTCAGTGCTCATGGCAGAGAGTTGCTTGAGCGCGTCCTGCAGTGCCTTCTTCAGGTTCTGGGCCATGGCGGCGTGATCACGATGCGCACCGCCAGCCGGTTCGCTGACGATGCGGTCGATCAGGCCAAGGGTTTTCAGGCGCGGGGCGGTGATGCCCATGGTCTCGGCGGCCTCGGGGGCCTTTTCTGCGCTTTTCCAGAGGATCGAGGCGCAGCCCTCCGGCGAGATGACCGAATAGGTCGAGTACTGCAGCATCTGCACGACATCGCCGACGGCAATGGCCAGCGCGCCGCCGGAGCCGCCTTCGCCGATGATGGTGACGATGACCGGCACCTTCAGTTCGGCCATCACGTAGAGATTGCGGCCGATGGCTTCGGACTGGCCGCGCTCCTCGGCGTCGATGCCGGGATAGGCGCCCGGCGTATCGACGAAGGTCATCACCGGCAGACCAAACTTCTCGGCCAGCCTCATCAGGCGCAGCGCCTTGCGATAGCCCTCGGGCCGCGGCATGCCGAAGTTGCGGTAGATCTTTTCCTTGGTATCGCGCCCCTTCTGGTGGCCGATGACGACCACCGGCTGGCCGTTGAAGCGGGCCAGGCCGCCGACGATCGCGTGGTCGTCGGCAAAAGCGCGGTCGCCATGCAACTCTTCGAAATCGGTGAAGAGGTGCTGCACGTAGTCCAGCGTATAAGGGCGCTGCGGATGACGGGCGACCTGCGAGATCTGCCAGGGCGAAAGCTTGGCGTAGATGTCCTTGGTCAGTTGCGCGCTTTTCTTTTCCAGGCGGCCGATCTCTTCCGAGATATCGACGGCAGAATCATCCTGGACGAAGCGCAGCTCTTCGATTTTGGCTTCGAGGTCGGCGATGGACTGTTCGAAGTCGAGGAAACTTGTTTTCATGGACGGCTCATTTTCTGGGTCGGCGCGTATTTTACCCCAAAGGTTTGCGCCATCGGCTGGCCTTTGTCGATGCCCGCAAGCATCCGCTCATACCCTCGAACCGGCCATGAATCGCCGCCAGAACAAGACGCCCCCAGGCCGAGTTTGTTAACATCCGGCGATCCGATTGTGAAAGCAAGACATGGCCTCCTCCGATTTCCTGTTCATCCACCCACTGCTCGGGGCGGATGACGCCTGGTCTGGTTACCGCGCCGAACCCTCACTTGCCGCTACCGACAATGACTTACTGACCCGGCTGGGCAGTTCGCCACTGGTCGATGAATTCGACCATCGTCTGCCCTGGTTCCTGCCGGCCACGACCGTGCCCTACCCGGCGGGACGCCTGAACGAGCGCGCCGTCTTCACCTTCCCTGCCCGCCCCCGCGCCGCCGACGCCCAGGCCCTGCAAGATATGGAAGCCGCCCTGCGCCAGGCGCACGGCAAGGTGGCGCTGCTCACCGCCCCCGACCTCCCCTTGCCGGCGACCGGCAGCTGGCACTATCTGCTGCTGGCCGCCAGTCATGCCCGCAGCCAACCGCCGTTCAAATTGCTCGGCCTATCCAGCCGAAGCATGATCGTTGCGACCGACGTACACAGCCATACCGACCGTCAGTGGTTTCTCGACAACTCCTGCAGCCTGTCCACCGCCGAATTCCTGCTCGCCCGCGCGACGACGCCGGGCAAGGCCGACACCACGCGCATCAAGCTCCTCGAACTGCTCGCCCTGATCGCCGAAGACGCCGACACGGCCGCCCTGGAAGCGGTCTTCCGCCAGGAGTCGAAGCTTTCCTACAGCCTGCTGCGCCTGGTCAATTCGGCAGCCCTGGCACCGGCGCGACCGATCACCAGTTTTTCCCAGGCAATCAACCTGCTCGGCCGCCGCCAGCTGCAGCGCTGGCTGCAGCTGTTGGTCTACGCTGACCCGAACAACGGCCATCAGCCCAACCCGTTGTTGCAGAAGGCCGCCGCCCGCGGCCATCTGCTGGAGTCCCTGGCGCCGCTGCTGACGCCCCGTCCGGCCGTGGAAAACCTGGAGGACGCGGCCTTTATGGTCGGTTCCTTCTCGCTGCTGCATGTGCTGCTCAACATGTCGATGACCGAGATCATGCAGCAATTGCCGTTGGCCGCCGAAGTCGCCAGTGCCCTGACCGAACACGCCGGGCCGCTGGGCGAACTGCTCAGCGCCGTCGACTCGGCCGAAGCCCGCGACCTGGCAAATGCAGCGGGCAAGCTGCAGAAACTGGGGATCGCTGGCGAACGCCACCTGGACAGCCAACTGGCGGCCTTCTCCTGGGCAGCGAAAATCCGCTCTACGGGCGGGTGAGCAGGCAGCCGGACGCGGCTCCCAGCAGTCTGGCCTGACTCAGCCGAAACGGCCGCTGAGGAAGGGGTTGTAGCGGCGTTCCTCGCCGAAATTGGACATCGGCCCGTGGCCGGGGATGAATTCGACTTCGTCGCCGAGCGGAAACAGGCGCTCCTTGATTGAGCGGATCAGCGTCGCGTGGTCGCCGCGCGGGAAGTCGGTTCGGCCGATCGAACCCTGGAACAGCACGTCGCCGACCTGGGCCAGCCGACTGGCCGGATGATGAAAGACCACGTGCCCAGGCGTATGGCCCGGACAATGCAGGACATCGAGCTCGACTTCGCCGAACTTCACCTTGTCGCCATCCTGCAGCCAGCGCGTCGGCACGAAGGGCTGGCCGTCGGCGAAGCCGAACATCTTGCCCTGCTGGGCCATGCCGTCGATCCAGAAACGGTCGTCCTCGTGCGGCCCCTCGACTGGCACGCCGGTTGCCGCGGCCAGCGCCGCAACACCGCCGGCATGGTCGATATGGCCATGCGTCACCAGAATGCGTTCCAGCGTCAGCTGATCCGCCGCCAGCGCCTGACGGATACGCTCGAGATCGCCGCCGGGATCGACGACAGCTGCCTGACGGGTCGTTTCGCACCAGAAGATGGTGCAGTTCTGTTCGAAGGGCGTAACCGGAACGATCTTGTAGCGCATGGCAAGCTAGGGAAAGGATGGAACGGCGGCGATTATCGCATGTCGCCGCGCTTGCCCGGCGGGATGGCGCCCCTTAAACTCCGCCGGCAACAAGGCACAACAATTATTCGAGGACGCCACGATGCTCGACCACCCGCTTCCCGACACCGACGCCTGGGTTTTGCTGTTCAGCAACAATTCCCTGCCGGTGCTGCGCGCCACCAAGCGCCGCCTGGACGAGATGCGCGCGGACCTCGAACGCGTCGATGCCCGCGAGCTGGCCCGCGTCATCCTGCAGGATCCGATCATGACCGTGCGCGTGCTCGCCTACATCCAGCCGATGCACGGCCGGGCGCTGCACCACGACATCACGACCATCGCCAGTGCCGTGATGATGGCCGGCATGCTGCCTTTCTTCCGTCGCTTCAACGACCTGCCGACCATCGAGGACATGCTCAAGGGCTGCGACCCGCACGCCCTGCTCGGCGTCCTGCAGACCATCCGCCGCGCCCAGCGGGCCGCCGACTATGCCCAGGACTGGGCCATCTGGCGCCACGACCTGAATATGGAAGAAGTGCGCATCGCCGCCCTGCTCCATGATCTGGCCGAAATTCTCGTCTGGTGCTTCGCGCCCAAGCTCGGCCTCGACATGCGCGCCCAGCAACTGGCCTGCCCGACGATGCGCAGCATCGATGCGCAGCACAACACCCTCGGCCTGAGCTTTCAGGAAATCCAGATGGCCCTGTGCAAGGTCTGGCATCTCCCCGAACTGCTGCAGAACCTGATCGACGACGGCCATGGCAATTCGCCACGCGTGCGCAACGTCGCCCTGGCTGTCCGCCTGGCCCGCCACTCGGCGCATGGCTGGGATGATCCGGCGCTGCCCGACGACTACACCGACATCGGGCAATTGCTGAACATCACGCCGGAAGTCGTCCGCCAGCGGCTCGGCCTGGAACCGCTGCCCGGCCGACCGCTGGAAAACTAGGCGCCGGGATTGCCGGCGCGCGACTCGAGCAATTCCCAGCGCTCGAGCAATTCCATCAGTTCGTCGTCGATGGCCGCCAGGCGTTCGGCCGCCTGCTGTGCCGCCTTGGCGTCGCGCTGGTAGATGGCAGGGTCTTCGAGCAGCGAGGTCAGCTGTCCCTGTTCAGTTTCCAGCGTGGCGATGCGTTCCGGCAGCGTTTCCAGCTCGCGCTGCTCCTTCCAGCTCAGCTTGTCGCCCTTCGCCTTGGCCACGACCGCCACCGGCTTGGCCGCCGGCCGCGCTTCGCCCTTGGCCTTGTCGCTGGCCGCCTGGCGCACGCTCGCCTGGTAGTTGGCCCAGTCGCTGTAGCCGCCGGCGTATTCCTTCCACTGGCCGGCGCCTTCGGCGGCGATGGTCTGGGTGACTACGTTGTCGAGGAAGGTCCGGTCGTGGCTGACCAGGAACAAGGTGCCGTCGTAGTTCTGCAGCAGTTCCTCGAGCAATTCCAGGGTCTCGATGTCGAGGTCGTTGGTCGGTTCGTCGAGCACCAGGACGTTGGCCGGCTTGGCGAACAGGCGGGCCAGCAGCAGCCGGTTGCGCTCGCCGCCGGACAGCGAACTGACCGGCGAGCGCGCGCGTTCCGGAGCGAACAGGAAGTCTTCCAGGTAACCGATGACGTGCTTGCGGGCGCCGCCGATCTCGACCCAGTCGGAACCCGGCGAGATCACGTCGGACAGTGTCGAATCCGGGTTGAGCTGGGTGCGGAACTGGTCGAAGTAGGCGATTTCCATCTTGGTGCCCTGACGCACGGTGCCGGCATCCGGCTGCAGTTCGCCGAGGATCAGCCGCAGCAGCGTCGTCTTGCCGGCACCATTGGGGCCGATCAGGCCGATCTTGTCGCCGCGCTGGATGCGCGCCGAGAAATGGCTCACCACGGTCAGGTCGCCATAGGCCTTGCTGACATCGTCCAGTTCGGCGACCAGCTTGCCGCTCTTGTCGCCGGCGTCGAGCTGCAGATTGACCTTGCCCATGCGCTCGCGCCGCGCCTGGCGTTCGGCGCGCAGCTGGTCCAGACGCTGGACGCGGAAGATGGCGCGCGTCCGCCGGGCCTCGACGCCCTTGCGGATCCACACTTCCTCTTCCTTCAGCAGCTTGTCGGCACGGGCATTGGCCAGCCCCTCCTCGTGCAGCAGCGCTTCCTTGCGCTGTTGATACTGCGTGAAGCTGCCGGGAAAACTGGCCAGCTTGCCGCGATCCAGTTCGACGATGCGGGTACACACGCGGTCGAGGAAGGAGCGGTCGTGGGTGATGAAGAACAGCGTCACACCGGACTCGATCAGCATCGTCTCCAGCCATTCGATGGCGGCGATGTCCAGGTGGTTGGTCGGCTCGTCGAGCAGCAGCACATCCGGTGCCTGCGACAACGCCTGGGCCAGCGCCAGGCGCTTCTTCTGGCCGCCGGACAGGCTGCCGACGGCGGCATCGGGATTCAGGCCGAAGCGGGCAATCACCTTCTCCGCCTGCGCCTCGTAGGCCCAGGCGCCGCGCGCCTCGAGTTCGTGCTGCAGGGTGTCCATGCGCGTCAGCAGGGCATCGTGATCGCCACTGCCTTCGGCCATGCGGTGCGAGATGTCGTGATATTCGGCGAGCAGCGCCGAGGTCTCGCCCATTCCCGAAACCACCGCCTGGAACACCGACATCGCCGGATCGAAGGGCGGTTCCTGCGGTACATAGCCGACGCGGATGCCGGGCTGGACCCAGACTTCGCCATCGTCCAGCCGGCCCTTGCCGGTGCCGGCGGCGAGCGCCGCCAGCAGCGACGACTTGCCGGTGCCATTGCGGCCGATCAGGGCGACGCGCTCGCCCGGATCGAGCAGAAAATCGGCGTGATCGAGGAGCGGCACATGGCCGTAAGCGAGACAGGCGGCGGAGAGTTTGAGCTGGGGCATCAGGGCTTCGAAAAGTTAGGCGTCAGACCGCATGGCGACACCGTGAAAGGGCCGATTTTAGCCGCTGGCCGGCGCTTCACCTATCCCAAACTGGCCACCCGCCGTTACAATGCGCCCCTCCGGCAAGGCCTCCATAGTTAAATGGATATAACACGCCCCTCCTAAGGGCGAATTGGTGGTTCGATTCCACCTGGGGGCGCCAAGACAGCTTCCCGCCCCCCCCATGACCCGACGCTCATCCAGCCCCCGCCACTCCGTAGACATCAGCGAGGAAGCCGGCGTCCGGCGCCTGCATTTCGGCTCCGACTGGGTGCAGGGCGCCATGCGCATTGCCCGTCCCTGGTCGCTGGAACTGTCCTACACCCGGGAAATGATGGCCGGCCTGCTGCTGCGCGACGGCGCCGACTGGCCACGACGGGCGCTGCTGATCGGCCTTGGCGCCGGCTCGCTGGCCAAGTTCCTGTATCGCTACCGGCCGGCCTGCCGGATCACCGTCGTCGAGATCAACCCGCAGGTCGAGTACGTCGCCCGCCAGTATTTCAAGCTGCCCGACGACCCGCGCCGCCTCGATGTCAGGATTGGCTGCGGTGCCGATTTCCTGCTCGGCGGCAACGACCCGTACGACTACATCCTGGTCGACGGCTTCGATGCCGACGGCAAGCCCGGGCCGCTCGACACCCTGCCCGTCTATCTGGCCTGCCGGGCGCGCCTGAGCGATGGGGGTCTGTTCTGCGCCAATCTGCTCGGCCGCAGCCGCGGCTATGGCGCCAGCGTGCGCCGCATCGACGAGGCCTTCGCCGGCGCTGTCGCCGTTTTCCCCTCCTGCGACAGCGGCAATACCATCGCCTTTGCCAGTGGCAGCCAGCCCGTGGATATTCCCCTGGAGCTTCTGCGCCAGCGGGCGTCGGCACTCAAGAAGGAGACCGGTCTCGACCTCGGCCCGACCATCGGCCGGCTGCAACTGGCGCATCCACTGCCGGACAGCCGTTTGCGCATCGGCCAAATTCCGGCTTGATTCAAACAGCGTTTGAGCCTATAAAAGTAGATAGTCCTCCACCGACAACAACGACAAAGGCGGATAGAACAACGAAAAAAACAGGGCTGTCTACCTGCACTTTTCCACTGGCCTATCTAGGAGGAGCCGATGCTTTCTATTCAGGATGTTATTGACTATTGCGACCTCGACCGTGGCGAAATCGAGGCGATTGCCGAACACGAACACATTCCCGTGACCGTGGCGGCCGAGATGGGTGAAACGCTGCTGGGCTCGCCGGAAGGCGTTTGCCGCTTGCATTCGATGATCATCGAGAACATGCAGCATGCGATGGAATGTGGACGCTTCAACCATGTCCAGACGCTGGCCGAAACCTACCAGCACCTACAGCGCACCCACCCGATTCCACACTGATTCCTTAATTCCTCCCCTCGAGGATCTGCCGGCCGGTAAAGCCGGCTTGAAGGCTCTGGCGAAAACTGCCGGAGCCTTTTTTATTCTGCCGGCTCAGGGGTTCTTCGTGTGGCCGAAGCCGTGTTCGACGGCGTACAGCGCGACCTGCACGCGGCTGCTCATGTTCAGCTTCTTGAAGATGTTCTGGACATGGATTTTCACCGTGCTTTCGGCCAGGTCGAGCCGGCGGGCGATTTCCTTGTTGCTTTCGCCGTGCGCCAGCGAGGCCATGATGTCGCGCTCGCGCGGCGAGAAGCGGTCGCGCTCGGCCGGCGCTTCGGCCTTCAGCGGCGAGCGCACGCCCTGGATCAGTTTCGCTGTCATCTGCTGCGACACGACCGACTCGCCATGCGCCGCCCGGCGGATGGCATCAACCAGCATGTCGGTCTCGATGTTCTTCAGCAGGTAGCCGCAGGCGCCGGCCCGCAGGGCATCCATCAGATCCTGCGCATCCTCGGAAACGGTCAGCATCAGCACATGCACACCGGGAATTTCCTCGACGATGACCTTCACCGCCTCCAGCCCGGAGACCCCGGGCATGTGCAGGTCGAGCAGGACCACATCGGGGCGCAGCGAGCGGGCGCGCTTGATGCCTTCGAGGCCATCGCCGGCCTCGCCGATCACTTCGAAGTCTTCATTGCGCTGCAGCAGCGAGCAGATGCCGCTGCGGAACAGCGTATGGTCATCGACCAGCAGGACACGTATTTTTTCGGTCATTTCAAAGCCCCTCCCTGGGTTCCTTCGGCAGGCTGAGCAACACCCGGCTGCCCTCGCCAATGCGCGAGACAATACGGCATTCGCCGCCGACGCGGTGCGCCCGTTCACGCATGATCTTCAGTCCGACGTGGCGCTCGGAGCGGACATTCGGCTCATTCTCGGTATCGAAGCCGACGCCGTTGTCGCAGACTTCGATCTCGGTACGCGTCGGCTCGCGGCGCAGGGTCAGCTGCACCTGGCTGGCCTTGGCATGCTTGCGGATATTGGATAGCGATTCCTGGATGATATGCATGATCTGGATTTCGTTTTCCGGCGCCAGCGGCGCCCCCCGGCCGATCTGCTCGAAACGGGTGGCAATGCCGGTCTGGCCTTCGAATTTTTCCAGCGCCGAGGTGATCGCCGAATCGAGATCGGATTGCAGTACCCGGGTACGGAAATGCACCAGCAGTTCGCGCACGTCGTCGTAGCTTTCCTGCACCCCCTCGCGCAACTGCCCGGCCGTCTGCAGCGCTTCCTCGTGCCGCCCCTTGCGCAGCGAATCCTGCAGCAACTGCACCTGGATATTGAGGAAGGCCAGGCCCTGGGCGATCGAATCGTGCAGTTCCTGGGCCAGCAGGTTGCGCTCCTCGGAGACGGCCAGTTCCATCTCGCGCGACTTCAGGCGCTGGTTCTCGATGGCAACGCCGAGGTGCTGACCGAGCGTCTCCAGCAGATGTCTTTCCTGGCTGGAAATCGGATGGGTGTCGCGGAAATACAGGTTATAGACCCCGAGCCGCTGCTTGCCATGGACGATGCTGAAGGCCGTCGCCGTGGCGAAACCCTCGCGGATGCAACTGCCAAGTTTCATGCCGCGCGGCGGATTAATGGTATCGAACACCGCCGGCATGCCGCTCTGGATGACTTCGCCGCACAGGCATTCGCCGCAGTTCAGCTCGCTCTCGCGCGCCAGAAACTCCTCGGACAGGCCCTCGTGGGTGACCAGATAGAGTTTCTGTGAATCCGGCATGTACAGGCGCACGGCGCCGGCATCGGCGCCCAGGGCTGACTTGATCTGCTCGAGAAAACTCTGGCAGAGCACATCCAGTTGCACCGGCTCGGCCAGCAGCGAGGTCGCCCCGTACAGAATGCCCAGCTCGCGATTGCGCTGCTCGAGGTTGCGCGTTTCCGCGGCGACCCGCTGCTCCAGCGTCGCATACACCGACTGCAGGTGGCCGGCCATCTGGTTGAAGCCGCGCGCCAGCCCGCCCAGTTCGTCGTCGCTGGTTTCCGGCAGGCGAACGCCCAGATCGTTGCCGGTCATCCGCCGCATGCCGGCATTCAGCACATCGACCGGGCGAATCACCAGGCGGAAGAAGAAACGGATCAGCAGCAGCGTGCCGATGACGGCAAGAATGACGAGCAAGCCCTGAACGGTGCGCAGCAGATGGGTGTCGCCGGCGTAGCTGCGCTCCATGGCCAGCACCAGCTCGTTGATGCGGCTGACGAAGGGCTCCAGTTCGCGATCCAGCTGGCTCAGGACAATTTCGCGCTGGTCGGCGCTACCGGTCTGAAAGGCCTCCACCAGCGGCCGCAGGTCGGCCAGCCACGCGGTCTGAACATTGAGCAGCAGGCGATGCACGTCGCCGTCGCGCGGCGCCGCCAGCGGCCGCCGCGGATCACCCCGCTGCAGGTCGTTCAGTACCGCGTCGAAACGTTCGGTTTCCAGCGTCAGGCGCTCGACCAGCTGAGGGTCCGGCGCCTTGACCAGGCGCGACATCAGCAAGGCGATGCGGTACGTCCGCATGCGCTGGCTGCCGGCATCGTTGATTGCCGCCGCGACGCCTTCCAGTTGCCAGGAAATGAGCAGCGTCAGGCTGATCGCCGCGGTAACCGCCAGCAGAAAGGCGACCAGCGTGCCGACGATCTTGCGCGAGAGCTTGCCCGGGTTGGCCAGCATTCAGTTGTCCAGAGGAAAATTGGCTCAACATAGCGCCCCGCCGAGCTAAAAGCAAAGGGCGAAATCAAAAAATCCGCAGGTCGGGAATGCCGGCGGCCAGGTGCCGTCAACAAAAAAGCCCGCCGTACGAATACGGCGGGCTGATGTCGGCTCCTGATGCTCAGGCGTGGTCGCACTCGGCCAGGAAGGTCAGCAGTTCCTCACGCAGGCGGTAGTAGTCCGGGTGTTCGAGCAGCATCTTGCGCGAACGCGGGCGCGGCAGGTCGACTTCGAGAATCTTGCCAACCTTGGCCCGTGGGCCATTGGTCATCATCACCACGCGGTCGGCGAGCAGGATGGCCTCGTCGACGTCGTGGGTGATGACCATGGCGGTCAGCTTCTCGCGGCTCCAGACATCCATCAGCACTTCCTGCAGCTCCCAGCGGGTCAGCGAGTCGAGCATGCCGAACGGCTCGTCGAGCAGCAGCAGCTTGGGCGACAGCGCGAAGGCGCGGGCAATGCCGACCCGCTGCTTCATGCCGTTCGACAATTCCGCCGCCTTCTTGTCCAGCGAATCGGCCAGGCCGACGCGACTCAGGAAGTGGGTGACGATGTCGCGCCGCTCGGCCTTGGTGGCGTGCGGATAGACCTGTTCGACACCGAGCGCCACGTTGTCGTAGGCCGTCAGCCAGGGAATCAGGCTCGGTGCCTGGAAGACGATGCCGCGATCCGGACCGGCCGAATCGATTTCCCGATTGTCGAGCAGGACGACGCCTTCGCTGATCTCGTTAAGCCCGGCGACCATCGACAGCACCGTGGACTTGCCGCAGCCGGAGTGGCCGATGACCGAGACGAATTCGCCCTTCTTCATGCGCAGGTCGAATTTCTCGACGACGGTCAGCGGCCCCTTCTTGGTCGGATAGATCTTCGACACCTGCGAGAACTCGACGTAGCGGTCGTAGTGCGGCAAGGTCTTGACGTCGACATCCTTGGTCGCGCCGGGACGCAACTGCGCCAAAGCTTCCGCATATTCGGTGCTGGTGTTCGGCAGCACCTTGGGCAGCGGCACGACGTTGCTCGCGTCACCCGACTGTTCGGCGCCGACTTTCATCAGGTACTCGGTGACCTCCTTGCGCAGACGCTTGAATTCCGGGTCGTGATTCATCGCCGTGCGGTCGCGCGGCCGCGCCAGGCGGACCTCGAATTCCGGCCCGAAAGTCGCCCCCGGCCCCGGGTTCAGCGGAATGATGCGATCGGCCATCAACAGGCCTTCGTCGACGTCGTTGGTGATCAGGATGACGGTCTTCTTCTCCTGTTCCCAGATGCGCAGGATTTCATCCTGCAGGTTGCCCCGGGTCAGCGCGTCGAGCGCCGACAGCGGCTCGTCGAGCAACAGGATTTCCGGATTGGCCGACAGGGCCCGCGCCACATTGACCCGCTGGCGCATGCCGCCGGACAACTCGGCCGGGCGCCGGTCGACGGCGTGCGTCAGGCCGACCATCTCGATGTATTTCTCGGTCCGTGCCTGACGTTCGGCCGCCGACAGATCGGGAAAGATCTGGTCGACCGCCAGGGCCACGTTCTGGCGCACGGTCATCCATGGCATCAGCGAATAGTTCTGGAAGACGACGCCGCGATCCGGGCCGGGGCCACCCACCGGCTGGCCCTTGAGGCGGATATCGCCGCGGTCGGCGGCGATCAGGCCGGCGATCAACGAAATCAGCGTCGTCTTGCCGCTGCCGGAGAAGCCGACAATGGCCACGAATTCGCCTTCGCGGATGCTCAGGTTGATGTCCTTGAGCACCTCGGTAGTCTGCTTGCCGCTGCCGTACGACTTCGACAAGCCGGTGATTTCGAGGAAGGCCGCTTCAGCCTCCATCTCGACCACCGGCGCGGGCACCAGCATTTCTTCCTTCATGACGGGGAGTCCCATATCCATCTCCTTGACCTAGCTGGCTTCGCCGAAGCTGACCAGTTGCTGCAGGGTGGCCATCAGGCGGTCGAGCAGGAAGCCGACGAAACCGATGGTGAACACGGCGACCATGATGCGGCCGAGCGAGTGCGAGCTGCCGTTCTGGAACTCATCCCAGACGAA
>PHCU01000164.1 GCA_002842345.1 Betaproteobacteria bacterium HGW-Betaproteobacteria-12
GTGGCGGGATGCTTCTTGGCGTTCATCAAGTTCTCTTGAGGGATTTTACGAATTCGAGCACTTCGGCGGCATGACCGGGCGCCTTGACGCCGCGCCACTCGCGTCTGAGCACGCCGTCGCCGTCGATGACGAAAGTGCTGCGCTCGATGCCGCGCACCGGCTTGCCGTAGAGCACTTTCTGCCTGACGACGCCGAAGAGGGCGCAGGCGGTTTCCTCGCCGTCGGAGAGCAGGTCGAAAGGAAGCTTCAGCTTGGCCTTGAAGTTTTCGTGCGACTTCAGGCTGTCGCGCGAGATGCCGTAGATGGCGCAGCCTGCCTTGCGGAAGCTGGCATGCAGGTCGCGGAACTCGCCGGCCTCGGTGGTGCAGCCGGGCGTGTTGTCTTTTGGATAGAAATAGAGGACGAGCGTGCTGCCTTGCGCCTCGGACAGGGTAAATGTCTGGTTGCCTGTCGCCGGCAGGGCGAATTCGGGCACGGGGTGGTCGACCATCATCTTCGCTTGCATTGTTGATGAAATCCGCGGCGGGCGCAAGCGCAAGGACGCTTCACGCGAGGAACTCCGGCCCCTGCAGGACGAGCGTGCCGGCGCGGCCTTCGACCGTGCCGTGCACCAGCTCATGCCGCGGCAGACGGCTTGCATCGATCGACTCGAAAAGGCTGCCGAGCGAGACGAGCTCGTAACCCTGCTTGCGCCAGCCATCCAGCAGTTTGACGAAGACGGGCAGCAATTTCTGGCCCTCCAGTTCCGCCTGCAAGGTAAACACATGGCCCGTCGTCGGAGGCTGCCCGGTCAGCGCCAGCAGGCGCTCAGGCACCGTGTCGATGCTGCAGCCGTCGCGGCCCAGCAGTTCGTCCAGGGTCGGCAGCGTGGTGGGCAGTTGCGGGCAGAGGACGACCTCGGCGTTCCAGACGGGGATGAAGGGATGCGTGCCGCGTGTGTCGGAAGCATAGCCGAATCCCAGGCGCTGGGTCAGGCGCAGCGCATGCGGGTTCATCTGCCAACCGGCGGCGGCATGGGTTTTCGGCGCCTCGCCGAAGATCTTTTCGTAGCGCGTGATGGCGCGCTGCATGCGGCGCGCAGTCCATGCCGGCGGGGCGGTGGCCGCGCGATGCTGCCATGCGGCGCGGTCCCAGCCCTGCACGCCCGTGTCGAATCCCGCACCGCGCACGCCGCGCAGGATGTCCATGCAGCGCAAGCCGATGTCAGGCCCGGGCAGCAAGGTGCCGTAGAACAGGGTCGCCAGTCCGTGGCGGCCCAGGGCGGAGGCCCCCGTGCGGGATGCCGCCAGCAGGGCGGCCGGCATGCGTCCGCTGTGGTCGGGGCCGAGGTTGAAGTAGAAGGTTGCCTGCGCTTGCGCCTGGCGCAGGGCTTCGACCAGGCGCGGCACGCCGACAAGAGTGCCGCGGTAGGTGGCGGCATCGACTTTCAGTGCGAGTTTCACGATTCGGGGGAGTCGATGAGCAGAGCGGCGGCGACCCGCCGGCCTTCAGTCATGAGGATGTTGAAAGTGCGGCAGGCGGCAGGCAAATCCATTACTTCGCAGCCGATGCGGGCCTCGATCAGCGGGCGCAGCAGGCTTGGGGCGGGAAAGCGCTGGCGGCTGCCGGTGCCGAGCAGGAGGATTTCCGGTGCGAGCGCGCGGATCGCGGCGAAATCATCCTCGGTCAGCCCGTCGAAGCCGCCTTCGCCCCAGGGTTGGACGAGGCGATCGGGCAGGACGATCAGGCTGCTTTCAAAATGGCGGTGGTTGATCGCGACATAGCCCGCGCCATGGCCGGTGATGAGGTTCCGGCCGGCCGGGTTGTCCAGGTGAAGTTTCATGAAGGACAGCTAGGTTTCTGATTTGTCGTGGAGAATCGCCTCGGGTAACATTATAGCTTTTCCCGACGCAGTGCCGCAGCGGGGGTTCTCCGGCCCGTCCCGATCCCAAGGAAGATGAAAGAGTTTTCGCGAATCAAGCGCTTGCCGCCCTATGTCTTCAACATCACGGGCGAGCTGAAGATGGCTGCCCGCCGCCGCGGCGAGGACATCATCGACATGAGCATGGGCAACCCCGACGGGGCCACGCCGAAGCACATCGTCGACAAGCTGGTCGAGGCGACGCAGCGCGGCGACACGCACGGCTACTCGGTGTCGAAGGGCATCCCGCGGCTGCGCAAGGCGATCTGCGACTGGTACAAGCGGCGCTACGACATCGATTTCGACCCGGAGACGGAAGCCGTCGTCACCATCGGCTCGAAGGAGGGCCTGGCCCATCTCATGCTCGCCACGCTGGACCGCGGCGACACGGTGCTGGTGCCGAACCCTTCCTACCCGATCCACATCTACGGCGCCATCATTGCCGGCGCCGACATCCGCTCGGTGCGCATGACGCCGGACGTGGATTTCTTCGAGGAGCTGCAGCGCGCCATCCGCGAGTGCACGCCCAAGCCGAAGATGATGATCCTCGGCTTCCCGGGCAACCCGACGGCGCGCTGCGTCGAACTGGATTTCTTCGAGCGCGTCGTGGACCTGGCAAAGCAGCACGACATCCTGGTGGTGCATGATCTGGCCTATGCCGACATCGTCTTCGATGGTTACCGGGCGCCCTCCATCATGCAGGTGCCGGGCGCGCGCGACGTCGCCGTCGAGTTCTTCACCATGTCGAAGAGCTACAACATGGCCGGCTGGCGCATCGGCTACATGGTCGGCAACAAGGACCTGTGCAACGCGCTGGCGCGCATCAAGAGCTACCATGACTACGGCACCTTCACGCCGCTGCAGGTGGCTGCGGTGATCGCGCTGGACGGCCCGCAGGACTGCGTCGAGGAAGTGCGGCTGAAATACCAGAACCGGCGCAACGTGCTGACCAAGGGGCTGCATGAGGCCGGCTGGATGGTCGAGGTGCCGAAAGCCTCGATGTACATCTGGGCGAAGATTCCGCCGGCCTACGAGAAACTCGGTTCACTGGAGTTTTCCAAGAAGCTGCTGGCGGACGCCAAGGTGGCGGTCAGTCCCGGCGTCGGCTTCGGCGAATACGGCGATGATTATGTGCGCTTCGCCCTGATCGAGAACGAGGAACGCACGCGGCAGGCGGTGCGGGGGATAAAGGAAATGTTCAGAAAGGATGGTTTGCTCTGATGCAACCCGTGTTGAAATCGACCAAGCTCGCCAACGTCTGCTACGACATCCGCGGGCCCGTGCTGGAGCGCGCCCGGCTGATGGAGGAGGAAGGGCATCGCATCATCAAGCTGAACATCGGCAATCCGGCGCCGTTCGGCTTCGAGGCGCCGGAAGAGATCGTCGTGGATGTCATCCACAACCTGCGCGACGCCTCCGGCTACTCCGATTCAAAAGGCCTGTTCGCCGCGCGCAAGGCGATCATGCACTATTGCCAGCAGAAGGAAATCGCCGGCGTCGCCATCGAGGACATCTATCTCGGCAACGGCGTTTCCGAGTTGATCGTCATGGCCATGCAGGCCCTGCTCAACAATGGCGACGAGGTGCTGGTGCCGGCGCCGGACTATCCGCTGTGGACGGCGGCGATCAGCCTCTCCGGCGGCAAGCCGCGCCATTACCTCTGCGACGAGGGCGCCGGCTGGCTGCCCGACCTGGCCGACATCCGCGGCAAGATCGGCCCTGCGACAAGGGCCATCGTGCTGATCAACCCGAACAACCCGACCGGCGCGCTGTATCCGGACGACCTGCTGCGCGAGATCATCGAAATCGCCCGCCAGCACCAGCTCATCATCTTCGCCGACGAGATCTACGACAAGGTACTCTACGACGGCGCCACGCACACCTCGATCGCGTCGCTCGCCGACGATGTGCTCTTCGTCACCTTCAACGGCCTGTCGAAGAACTATCGCGCCTGCGGCTATCGCGCGGGCTGGATGGTGGTCTCCGGCGAGAAGCGCCATGCCGGCGACTACATCGAGGGTCTCGACATGCTGGCTTCGATGCGGCTGTGTTCCAACGTGCCCGGCCAGCATGCCATCCAGACGGCGCTCGGCGGCCACCAGAGCATTCTCGAGCTGGTTGCGCCGGAGGGGCGCCTGACGCGGCAGCGCGACCTGGCCTGGGAACTGCTCACGCAGATCCCGGGCGTGAGTTGCGTCAAGCCCAATGCTGCCCTCTACCTCTTTCCGCGCCTCGACCCGAAGGTGTATCCGATTGCCGAAGACCAGCAGTTCATTCTCGAGTTGCTGCTGGAGGAGAAGGTGCTGCTGGTGCAGGGTACCGGCTTCAACTGGCCCACGCCGGACCATTTCCGCGTCGTCTTCCTGCCGAACGTGGACGACCTGCGTGATGCCATCGGGCGCATCGCGCACTTCCTCGAGCATTATCGGATGCGTCACGGCACATGAATGTGGTTGACGTAACCGACGACAGCGGCCGCGTCGCCGAGCCGCTCTGGCTCGGCCGCGCCGAGGGCGTGCACCGCCAGTTGCGCACTGCCTTGCCGGCCGACTATGCCGGGCGGCTGGCGCAGGTGTTCGCCAATGGCGGGCGCCTGGCGGTCGCCGCGGACGGCGAGGCCGTCGTCGGCGTGGCCCTGTGGCGCCTGATCGAGAACACCTACGAAGGCCGGCGGCTCTACGTGGACGACCTCGTGACCGACGAGGCGCGGCGTTCGCGCGGCGTCGGCCGCGCCCTGCTGGCGCATCTCGAGGAGAAGGCGCGCAAGCTCGGCTGCGACGTGCTGGCGCTCGATTCGGGCGCGCAGCGGGCGGCTGCCCACAAATTCTATTTTCGCGAGGGGATGCACATCCCCGGCTTCTGCTTCAGGAAAACACTCAAATGAAACCCATCAATGTAGGCCTGCTCGGCATCGGCACCGTCGGCGGCGGCACCTTCTCCGTCCTGCAACGCAATGCGGAGGAGATCACGCGACGCGCCGGCCGCCCCATCCTCATCACCGTCGTCGCCGACAAGAACGTCGAACTGGCGACGCGGATCACCGCCGGCGCCTGCCGCGTCACCGACGATGCCTTTGCGGTCGTCGCCGATGCGGAAGTTGACATCGTCGTCGAGCTGATCGGCGGCAGCGGCGTGGCGCGGGAGCTGACTTTCAAGGCCATCGAGAACGGCAAGCACGTCGTCACCGCCAACAAGGCGCTGCTCGCCCTGCACGGCAACGAGATCTTCGCCGCGGCGCAGAAGAAGGGCATCATGGTCGCCTTCGAAGCGGCCGTGGCCGGCGGCATCCCCATCATCAAGGCGCTGCGCGAGGGCCTCACCGCCAACCGCATCGAGTGGATCGCCGGCATCATCAACGGCACTACCAACTTCATCCTCTCCGAGATGCGCGACAAGGGCCTGTCGTTCGAGGCCGTGCTGAAGGAAGCGCAGCGCCTCGGCTACGCCGAAGCCGATCCCACCTTCGACATCGAGGGGGTGGATGCCGCGCACAAGCTCACCATCATGTCGGCCATAGCCTTCGGCATTCCCATGCAGTTCGACAAGGCGCACATCGAGGGCATCAGCAAGCTGCAGGCCGAGGATATCCGCTACGCCGAGCAGCTCGGCTATCGCATCAAGCTGCTGGGGCTGACCCGGCGCAAGCCGAATGGCGTGGAGCTGCGCGTGCACCCGACGCTGATCCCGACGAAGCGTCTCATCGCCAACGTCGAGGGCGCCATGAACGCCGTGCTGGTGAAGGGCGACGCCGTCGGCAGCACGCTCTACTACGGCAAGGGCGCCGGCGCCGAGCCGACCGCCAGCGCCGTCATCGCCGACCTGGTCGACGTCACCCGCATGCACACCGCCGACCCCGAGCACCGCGTGCCGCACCTGGCCTTCCAGCCCGACGCGGTCAAGCCCATTCCGGTGCTGGCGATGGGCGAGGTGGAGACCTCCTATTATTTCCGCATGCGCGTCGAGGATCGTCCCGGCGTGCTCGCCGACATCACGCGCATCCTGGCCGACACCCAGATCTCCATCGACGCCATGATCCAGCGCGAGCCGGCCGAGGGCGAGGAGCAGACCGACATCATCATGCTTACCCACCAGACGCTGGAGAAGAACGCCGACGCCGCCATTGCGCGCATCGAGGCCCTGCCGGTGGTGAAGGGCAGGGTGGTGCGGCTGCGGCTGGAAGAATTGAACTGATATGCAATACCTCTCGACCCGCGGCCAGGCGCCCGCACGGGAATTCTGCGACATCCTGCTCGGCGGCCTGGCGCCCGACGGCGGACTCTATCTGCCGGAGGCCTATCCGCAGGTGTCGCGCGCGGAACTGGATGCATGGAGGGAACTGCCCTACCACGCGCTGGCGCTGGCGGTGCTTTCGAAGTTCATCACCGACATCCCCGCCGGCGACCTGAAGACCCTGGTCGACCGCACCTACACGGCGCAGACGTATCGGTACTGCCGGCCCGGCCGCGATGCGGCGGACATCACGCCGCTCACCACGCTGGAACCCGGCCTGCACCTGTTGGAGCTGTCCAACGGGCCGACGCTGGCCTTCAAGGACATGGCCATGCAGCTGCTCGGCAACCTGTTCGAGTACGTGCTGGAGAAACGCGGCGAGACCATCAACATCCTCGGCGCCACCTCGGGCGACACCGGCTCGGCGGCCGAGTACGCCATGCGCGGCAAGCACGGCGTGCGCGTCTTCATGCTGTCGCCGCACGGCAAAATGTCCGAATTCCAGCGCGCGCAGATGTATTCGCTGCCCGACGCGAACATTTTCAACATCGCCATCCGTGCCATGTTCGACGATTGCCAGGACATCGTGAAGGCGGTCTCCAACGACGCGGCCTTCAAGGCGAAGCACCGGATCGGCGCGGTGAACTCGATCAACTGGGCGCGCGTCGCCGCCCAGATCGTGTACTACTTCAAGGGCTACTTCGAAGCGACGCGTTCGAACGACGAGGAGGTCGCCTTCGCCGTGCCCTCGGGCAATTTCGGCAACATCTGCGCCGGCCATGTCGCGCGCATGATGGGCCTGCCGATCCGTCGCCTGGTGCTGGCCACCAACGAGAACGACGTGCTCGACGAATTCTTCCGCAGCGGGGTGTACCGTCCGCGCGCGACGCGGGAAACCCACGTCACCTCAAGCCCCTCGATGGACATATCCAGGGCGTCCAACTTCGAGCGCTTCGTCTTCGACCTGGTCGGGCGCGATGCGGCCGTGGTGCGCGAGCTCTGGGCCAAGGTCGACCGCGGCGACAGCTTCGACCTGCGCGGCACGCCCTGGCATGCCCGCCTGTCCGAATTCCGCTTCGTCTCGGGCACCAGCAGCCATGCCGACCGGCTGGCGACGATCCGCACGGCATGGGAGAAGTACGGCACGATGATCGATCCCCACACCGCAGACGGTCTCAAGGTGGCGCTGGCCTATCGTGAGTTGGACGAGGCGGGCGTGCCGATGGTGGTGCTGGAGACGGCCCAGCCGGTGAAGTTCGCCGAAACAATCCGCGAGGCGCTCGGCCGCGAACCGACGCGCCCGGAGGCATTGGAAGGCATCGAGGCGTTGCCGCAGCGGGTCGAGGTAATGGATGCGGATGCCGCGGCGGTGAAGGCGTTCATCGCCGCCCGGACGTGAGCGCGGGCCTTTCGTGCGTTGCCCGCGCGGAGCAGGGGAGCGCTAGAGGTAGATGACGGCTGGAAATACCGTCACGGCCAGGACCAGGATCAGCCATTCGAGGTTGTGGCGCGTCAGGAAACCGGTGAAATGCAGAATCAGCACGGTGATCGCGACAACGTAGTAGAGAATGAACAGCATCAAGTAACTCCCGTCTTCTTGTAGGTCAGGCTGTTGTTCAGGCCGGTGCGCTGCGGCGCCCGCTGCAGTCGCAGATTTATACCTGTTTCGCCCCGGCAAGGCAAGGCACTAATTCTCGATGTGCCGCAGCGACAGATCGATCGCCCGCACGTCTTTTGTCAGGCTGCCGATGGAGATGCGGTCCACCCCGGTCTCGGCGATGGCCCGTACCTTCGACAGATCCACCCCGCCCGAGGACTCCAGTACTGCCCGGCCGGCCGTGCGTGCAACGGCTTCGCGCAGCTGCGCGAGGTCCATGTTGTCGAGCAGGATCATTGTTGCTCCGGCGGCGAGGGCCTCCTCGAGCTGCGCCAGGGTTTCCACCTCGATCTGGATGAAGACGCCCTGCGGCGCCAGGGCACGGGCCTGCGCCAGCACCGGCGCCACGCCGCCGGCGGCCAGGATGTGGTTCTCCTTGATGAGGAGGCCGTCATAAAGGCCGAGGCGATGGTTGGTGCCGCCGCCGCAGCGCACGGCGTACTTCTGCGCCAGGCGCAGGCCGGGCAGGGTCTTGCGCGTGTCGACGATCTTCGCCTGCGTGCCGGCGACGGCGTCCACGAACTTTCGCGTCGCCGTGGCGGTGCCGGAGAGCAGCTGCAGGAAATTCAGCGCCGGCCGCTCGGCCGAGAGCAGGGCGCGCGTGTCGGCGTCGATCTCGCACAGCGTCTGGCCCGCGCCGATGAGCGCGCCGTCGCGGGCATGCCAGCGGATGCGGGCCCCGGCGTCCAGGCTGAGAAAGCAGGCATCGAACCACTCGATGCCGCACAGGACGGCCTCCTCGCGGCTGACGACGATGCCGCGCGCCGGGTGCCCGGCGGGGGTGAGCAGGGCGGTCAGGTCGCCGCTGCCGATGTCCTCGGCCAGCGCGGCGGCGACATTGCGCGCGATTTCTGCCGCCAATTGGGCCGAATGCCTTGAAGTTTCCATTATTCC
>PHCU01000165.1 GCA_002842345.1 Betaproteobacteria bacterium HGW-Betaproteobacteria-12
CGAGTTCCTGGGCAATCATCAGTTTTCCTCCATGACGCAAGCAAGCGGGTGTTGGTGCTGGCGGGCGAATGCACTCACCTGTTCAACCTTGGTGGCCGCAATGTCGCGCGGGAAAATCCCGCAAACACCGCGTCCTTCGTTGTGAACTTTGAGCATGATTCGCGTCGCTTGTTCAGTATCCAGAGAAAAAAAGCGCTGCAGAACGGTGATGACGAATTCCATCGGTGTGTAATCGTCGTTCAGCAACACCACCTTGAACATCTTCGGCGGCTCCAACTTCGTCCGTTGTGCCTGGAGTTGTCCGCCTTCCTGAAACTTCGTAGCCATGCGTCCGATTCTATACAGTCAGCTTCAATTCGCAACTGGAAACATCAGGGCGTACACCACGACTTTCCTGTGCAATATAAGCAATTACGATGCCTGCGAAACTGCTGCGCTGCCGCATCGATACTTGTTGACGACATAATTCAACTGGCGTAGAAAGCAAACGTGTTTGGCTTCAAGATGCATCACTGGTGCCGCAATGCACCGGGTCACTGAGCTCAAACAGGGAGTCGGGGAGACCCGGAAATTTGTTCGTTTTTTGTAAGAAAGTTGCAAACATGGCAATCGGTACTGTCAAGTGGTTCAATGATTCCAAGGGCTTTGGTTTTATCACGCCTGATGATGGCAGCGAAGATCTCTTCGCGCATTTCTCCGCCATCAACATGAATGGTTTCAAGACCCTGAAGGAAGGCGAAAAAGTTTCCTTCGAAGTCGTGCAGGGCCCCAAGGGCAAGCAGGCTTCCAACATCCAGCGCGCCTAAGCGTTCGGAAGTTGCCAATTAAAAGCCCGTCCGGTTGGACGGGCTTTTTTCATTGCGCTAGTAGATCAGCCGACAGTGAATTCGTCCTGTCGGCGCTCGCCGAGGTTGTCCAGCCAACTGACGGTAAGCTTGTCGCCAGCTTTGATGCCGCGTGCCCGAAAGGCAAATAGCGGATTGCGTGAAACCGAGGTGTTGAGCTGGCCGTCAATCATCGGTTTGCCGTTGTGGCTGACGGTAAAGGTCTGGATGAAGTTGGCCGGTAGCAAATTTCCCTTGTCGTCCTTGCGCTGTCCGGTTTCCATCGGATGCTGCAAAAGGATGCGCAGTTCGGTGATTTCGCCCTGAATTTGTGCGCGTAGCTTGATTTGTTCAGCCATCGTTAACCTCCACAACCACCCAGGGTGACCTTGATTTCGCGGAAAGCCACATGGGTCTTGCCGTCGCCAGTCTTGGCCAGCACGCGGATACGCATGGTCTCCGACAGTTTCAACTGCACCCTGGCGTAGGGCAGGGCGGCGCCGGCGAATTCCAGTGCGGCGCACAACGGCATCGGATTCTTGTCGGCGAAGACAGCCAAGCTGCGGGTATTGGTCAGATTGCTGGTGATTTCCACTTCAACCTTGG
Organism: Betaproteobacteria bacterium HGW-Betaproteobacteria-12; assembly: GCA_002842345.1. Lineage (GTDB taxonomy): Bacteria > Pseudomonadota > Gammaproteobacteria > Burkholderiales > Rhodocyclaceae > Azonexus. The sequence goes on from PHCU01000165.1 coordinate 1,431, forward strand.
CGCCGTTTTCGGCAATTTCCGGTGCGTTGATGGTGATCTCGCGCGATTCCATCGCACTGCTGCCACCATAGGCGTTCAGCGCATCGCCGATGTGTCGGGCGGTAAAAGCGTTTCGATGCCATTCGGCGGCCAGGACGGTTGTCGGCGACAGCAGGCCGCTGCCGAGCAGGGGAGCCAGAACGCTGGCCGAAACGCCACCTTTGATCAAGCGGCGGCGCAATTCATTGCAATGCTGTGATGTGGTCATTCGGCGGTCCAGTGACCTGACTTGCCACCCTTTTTTTCCACCAGGCGGACGTTGTCGATACGCATGCCCCGATCGACGGCCTTGCACATGTCGTAAATGGTCAGCAGGCCGATCGAGGTAGCAGTCAGAGCTTCCATTTCGACACCGGTACGGCCGAAGCATTCCGCCGTAACAGTGCAATGGACGGCACTGCGCGCCTCGTCGATGGACAACTCGGCGGTCACGCGGGTCAGGGCGATCGGATGGCAGAGCGGGATCAGGTCGCCGGTGCGTTTCGCAGCCTGGATGGCAGCAATGCGGGCGATGCCCAGGACATCGCCTTTTTTTGCCGAGCCGTCGCGGATCAGCGCCAATGTTTCGGGTTTCATGAAAATGCTGCCGGCGGCACGGGCGCTGCGCGCCGTCTCGCTCTTGCTGCCGACATCTACCATGTGGGCTTGGCCGGTGCTGTCGAAATGGGTCAGATTTTGTTGGGTCACGGAATTTTACACGGCGTTACTTTTAGCCCGCGGAGTGGGGCATCGAGGCTGCGATATCATAGCACCATGCCTTTTGCCCAACGCCTGATCGCCGGGATACTTGCCTGTTCGCTCGTTGTCCAGCCGCTTTACGCCGATAACTTGCCGGAACTGGGCGATGTCGCCAGCAATGACTTGTCGCTCAATACCGAGAAGAAGATCGGGCGGCAAATCATGAACGAAATTCGCTTGCGGGAGCCGACCTACCTCGATGATTCCGACGTCGAGGGCTATCTGAATGTGCTCGGTGGCAAGCTAGTGGCGGTCAGCGATGATCCCGGAGTGGGCTTTTTCTTTTTTGCCATTGCCGATCCAAGCATCAACGCCTTCGCCATGCCCGGTGGTTATATCGGTGTTCATACCGGCTTGGTGGTCACCGCCCAGACGGAATCGGAACTGGCCGGGGTGATGGCGCATGAAATCGCCCATGTGACGCAGCGCCACATTGCCCGCCAGGTTTTCCAGTCCAAGCAGCTTGGCATGGCATCGATGCTGGCCATGGGCTTGGCCTTGCTGGCGGCACGCTCGAGCTCGCAGGTGGCGAGCGCCGCCATTGCCACCACGCAGGCTGGGGCAATTTCTGCCCGACTGGCCTTTTCGCGCGATTTCGAGCGCGAATCGGATCGCCTGGGCTTTGATGTTCTGCGCAAGGCGGGATTCGATGTGCGGGGCATGTCGGTATTTTTCGATCGCCTGCAGCGGGCCGCCCGGCATTATGAAAACAATGCCACCGCCTACCTGCGCACGCACCCGCTGACCGGCGAACGTCTGACTGACATGCAGAATCGCGAAGGGGATGTTCCCTATCGTCAGGTGCCGGATAGCATGGACTTTCAGCTGGTGCGCGCCAAGCTGCGGGCTATGCAGGGTACGCCGGCGGAGGCGGTGCGCCATTTCACGGCGCTGCTTGGTGAAAAGAAATATGCGTCGGAAACGGCGACCCGCTACGGGCTGGCCTACGCCCTGGTGCGCGGCCGCGACTGGCCGGCGGCCGAGGAACAATTACAGGCGGTGCGCGCTGGCCGGCCGGCGGAGCCGATGGTTGAACGGCTCTACGCCGAGGTGCGCATTGCCCGCGGCGATGCGAACGGCGGGCTGACGCGATTGCGCGAGGCCATCCAGCGCTTTCCGCTCAATCAGGGGCTGCTCGATGCCTATGGCCAGGCCCTGGTTGGTGCCCGCCGGTTCGAAGAGGCGCTGCGCTTTGCCGACGCACAGCTGCAGCTACAACCTGAGGCCGTGCGCTTTTACCGTCTGCGGGCAGCCAGCCACGCCGGGCTGGGACGTGGGGCTCAGCAGCACCAGGCGTTGGCCGAAGTGTTTGCCCTGCAGGGGCAGACGGGGGCGGCGATCGAGCAACTGGAGCTGGCGCAGAAGGCCGGCGACGCAAACTTTTACGTGATGTCGGCGATCGATGCCCGGCAGCGGGAGTTGAAGCGACTGCGCCTGGAGGAAATCAAGGAACGGCGCAATTGAGGTTAAAATTGCATCTCTAACCCGGAACCTGGAACACCATGGAATTCGATCGCGATCTCGACGTCAAGGGACTCAATTGTCCGCTTCCCATCCTGCGTACCAAGAAGGCGCTGGCGGAGATGGACTCCGGTCAGGTGTTGCGCGTACAGGCGACTGATCCGGGGTCGCTGAAGGATTTTCCCGCCTTCGCCAAGCAGACCGGTAACGAACTGGTCAGCCAGAAGGAAGAGAACCGCGTCTTCGAGTACTTCCTCAAGCGCAAGTAATCCCCACCGTTGTACGCCTTTTTCGAGGACCGGCAGGCGAAGGTGGGCGAGCCCGCAGCCTGGCTTTTCGAGGAATTGGTCGATTGTCTGGAAGTGCGTGACGAGGCTAGCCTGGAGCGCGCACTCGCCGGCGTGCGTGACGAGCCGGCCTGGACGGTCGTGGCGTTCGCCTATGAACTGGGTTACCTGCTCGAGCCGAAGAGTACTCCGGCCAATTGGTCGCCTGGCGGTCAGGAGCCACTGGCGCGCTGCTGGCGTTTTGCTTGCCGGCGAGAGCTCAGCGCAGCGGAGGCCGAGGCCTGGTTGCAGCAAGCAGTCGGCGATACGGTAGCCGGTGTCGGCGGTCTGCTGCCGCAGATGAGCAAGGATGCCTATCTGGAGGCGGTCGGGAAGATCCGCCAACTGATCGCCGATGGTGACTGCTATCAGGTCAATCTGACCTTGCCGCTAAGCGGCCGGTGGTTCGGCGCACCGCTGGCGCTCTATGCTCGCCTGCGACGCTGTCAGCCGGTCCGCTACGGGGGATTTGTCGGCGATGCCGGGCAAGGGCTGGTTTCCCTGTCGCCTGAACTGTTCCTCGAAAAATGCGGCAATCACCTGCGGACCCGGCCCATGAAGGGCACGGCGCCGCGCGATGTGCCTCCGGAGCGACTGTTGGACTCGGTAAAGGATCGTGCCGAGAACCTGATGATCGTCGATCTGCTGCGCAATGATCTGGGACGGGTGGCTTTGCCGGGAAGCGTCACGGTCGATCGATTGTTCGAGGTCGAGGCTTATCCGACGGTCTGGCAAATGGTTTCGGAAGTTTCGGCCGAGACGGGCGAGGTCTCACTGGGCGAGATATTGCGTGCCCTTTTTCCCTGCGGGTCGATCACCGGGGCGCCCAAAATTCGCGCCATGCAGATTGCTGCCGGCTTGGAAGTCGGTCCGCGGGGTCCCTATACCGGAGCCCTCGGCTGGCTGGCGCCAAATGGCGACTTTCGCCTGAACGTCGCCATTCGCACGCTGGAGTTGGCGGCGGATGGCCGGGCTCGGCTGGGTGTCGGCAGTGGCATCGTCGCCGATTCGCTACCGGAGTCGGAATGGCAGGAATGCCTGCTCAAGGCGCGCTTCCTGCGCGATTGCGATCCGGGGCTGCGGCTGATCGAGACGCTGCGTGGCGAGAATAGCGTCTATCCGCGACTGCAAGGCCATCTGGCGCGTTTGCGGCGTTCGGCCGAGTGGTTCGGTTTTCCATACGATGAAACGGCATTGTTGGCGCGCCTGACGGATTTGGCGGCCGAAGGCGTCTGGCGGGTGCGTGTGCTGCTGGGGCGTGATGGAGCACTGGTGGTGCAGTCCTTTCCGCTCGATAGCGAGCCGGTCGGGCCGCGTCTGGCTGTGTTGGCTGAACAGCGCATCGATTCCCGCGACCCCCTGCGCCGGCACAAGACGACGGCGCGGCTCGCCTACGATGCGGCATTGCAGGCACTGGCCAGCCATCCCGAATTATTCGATGCGGTGTTTCTCAACGAACGTGGCGAAGTTGCCGAAGGGGCGCGCAGCAATGTTTTTGTCGAGCGCGACGGGCTGCTGCTGACTCCGCCGGTGGCCAGCGGTGCCTTGCCCGGCGTCTTGCGCGCCGAGTTACTGGCGAGCGGCCGGGCTCGCGAAGCACTTATATTCCCCGCCGATCTGGTCGGCGGCTTCTGGCTGGGTAACGCCTTGCGCGGCTTGATCCGCGTCAGCCTGCGCCCGACGGCCTGATCCAGACCGCCGGGCGGGCTGGATTCAGCCCAGTTTGGTCAGTTGCGGCTTCAACTTTTCCAGCGTCGCCGTGAAATCGGCGACGCGTTGCTTCTCCTGATCGATCACGGCGGCTGGGGCGCGGGCGACGAAGCCTTCGTTGTTCAGCTTGCCCTGGGCAATCGAGATCTGCTTTTCCAGCTTCTCGATTTCCTTGGCCAGGCGAACTTTCTCGGCGGCGACGTCGATTTCGACTTTGAGCATCATCCGCGTTTCACCGACTACGGCCACCGGCGCCATGGCATCTGCTGGCATGTCGTCGACGATCTGCACTTCCGAGAGCTTGCCGAGGGCCTGCAGGATCGGGGCGAACTCGGCCATGTCGGCGCCGCCACCGGCAACCAGCAGCGGCATGCGCTGGGCCGGCGACAGGTTCATCTCGCCGCGCAGGTTGCGGCAGGCGTAGGCCAGCGCCTTCAGGCGCTCGACCTTGGCTTCGGAGGCTGGGTCGAGCTTGTATTCCTCGGCTTGCGGATAGGCGGCGAGCATGATCGAGGCGTGCGTTTTGCGCCCGGCAATCGGCGCGACCGTCTGCCACAGCTCCTCGGTGACGAAGGGAATCAGCGGATGGGCCAGGCGCAGAACGGCCTCCAGCGTGCGGATCAGGGTCCGGCGGGCGCCGCGCTGCTGGGCAGCGTTGCCGGTCTGGATGGCGACCTTGGCGATTTCCAGGTACCAGTCACAGAACTCGTCCCAGACGAACTTGTAGATGGCCTGGGCGATCAGGTCGAAACGGTAGTCGGTGAAGTGGTGCTCGACTTCCTCTTCGACGCGTTGCAACTGGCTGACGATCCAGCGGTCGGCGAAGCTGAATTCGAGCGGCGCGGAACCGCCGCAGGTCGCGCCGTTCTGCTGGTGATCGAGCGCCAGGTCGTGGCCTTCGACGTTCATCAGTACGAAGCGCGTGGCGTTCCACAGCTTGTTGCAGAAATTGCGGTAGCCGTCGCAGCGGTTCAGGTCGAACTTGATGTCGCGGCCGGGTGAGGCCAGGCTGGCGAAGGTGAAGCGCAGGGCGTCGGTGCCGAAGGAGGCGATGCCTTCCGGGAATTCCTTCTTCGTCTTCTTGGCGATGCTTTCCGCTTGCTTCGGATTCATCAGGCCGGTGGTGCGCTTTTCGATCAGTGCCTCGAGGCCGATGCCGTCGATCAGGTCGATCGGGTCGAGCACATTGCCCTTCGACTTGGACATCTTCTGCCCTTCGCCGTCGCGGATCAGGCCATGCACATAAACGTGCTTGAACGGAATCTGGCCGGTGATCTGCTTGGTCATCATGACCATGCGGGCGACCCAGAAGAAAATGATGTCGAAGCCGGTGACCAGCACCGAGGAGGGCAGGTATTGGTGGAGCAGCGGGTTGGCGGCATCGATGGCATCGTCGCCGGTCCAGTCCAGGGTCGAGAACGGCCACAGGGCGGAGGAGAACCAGGTGTCGAGAACGTCGTCGTCACGCTTGAGCGGGCCGCTGTAGCCCTGCTTGGCGGCTTCAGCCCTGGCTTCAGCTTCGCTGTGAGCGACAAAAATCTGGCCGTTGTCACCGTACCAGGCCGGAATCTGGTGGCCCCACCACAGCTGGCGGGAAATACACCAGTCCTGGATGTTGTTCAGCCACTGGTTGTAAGTATTGACCCAGTTTTCCGGATAGAACTTGATCTCGCCGGAATGGACGACATCGAGCGCCTTTTCGGTGATCGACTTGCCGTCGTCGCCGGGCTTGGACATGGCGACGAACCACTGGTCGGTGAGCATCGGCTCGATCACGACATTGGTGCGGTCGCCGCGCGGTACCTTCAATTTGTGCTTATCAGTCTTTTCCAGGATGCCGAGAGCTTCGAGGTCGGCGACGACAGCCTTGCGGGCGTCGAAGCGGTCGAGACCGCGATATTTTTCCGGCGCGGCGTCGTTGATCTTGGCGTCCAGGGTCAGGATCGAGATCATCGGCAGGTTGTGCCGCTGGCCAACGGCATAGTCGTTGAAGTCGTGCGCCGGCGTGACCTTGACGCAACCGGTGCCGAACGCGAGATCGACATAGCTGTCGGCGATGATCGGGATTTCGCGGTCGGTCAGCGGCAGCTTCACCATCTTGCCGATCATGTGCTTGTAGCGCTCGTCTTCCGGATGCACCATGACGGCGGTGTCGCCAAGCATGGTTTCCGGCCGCGTCGTGGCGACGACCAGGCTGTCTGAACCGTCGGCCAGCGGGTAGCGGATGTGCCACATGAAGCCATCCTCTTCCTCCTGGACGACTTCCAGGTCGGAGACCGCGGTGTGCAGCTTCGGGTCCCAGTTAACCAGGCGCTTGCCGCGGTAGATCAGGCCTTCCTTGAAGAGGCGGACGAAGGTTTCGGTGACGACCTTGTTGAGGCCGGCATCCATCGTGAAGCGCTCGCGCGTCCAGTCCGGGCTGGTGCCCATCCGCCGCATCTGGCGGGTGATCGTGCCGCCCGAGTATTCCTTCCATTCCCAGACCTTCTCCAGGAACTTCTCGCGGCCGAGGTCGTGGCGCGAGATGCCTTGGGCATCAAGCTGGCGCTCGACGACGATCTGCGTCGCGATGCCAGCATGGTCGGTACCCGGCTGCCATAGCGTGTTATGGCCGCGCATCCGGTAGTAACGGGTCAGCGCGTCCATGATCGTCTGGTTGAAGCCATGGCCCATGTGCAGCGTGCCGGTGACGTTGGGCGGCGGCAACAGGATGCAGAAATTGTCGGACTTGTTGCCGTCTATACCGGCGGCGAAATAATTCTGCGCTTCCCACTCGGGATACCAGCGGCGTTCGATGTCGGCGGGTTCAAAGGCTTTGGCGAGTTCCATGGGCTTGGCGGAAAAGGGGAAAACCGGCAATTATACC